>SLQC01000369.1 GCA_007131625.1 Balneolales bacterium
GGAGAGATGCGTGATCTGGACCTCTTGCTTACTATCTGCAATCGTATGGAAGGCCGTACAATCTGTGCACTTGCTGATGCCGCCGCATGGCCGGTACGCTATTCGATTGACCGGTTCCGTGATGAATTTGAAAAGAAATGCAAAAAAACGGTCTATGCTGTCGCATGACGGTAGACCCAGTTATTTGACCATGGCCGGCTGCCCAATTATCAGTTACAACTGTTTCGCAGTCGTTTAACATCATAAATCAGTTATGCCAGAAATTTTTATTGATAACGAAAGATATGAGTTCGAAGAACATGGCAAGGTTTTACAATTTATGCTTGACCACGGCCTGGACCTTCCCTTTTTCTGTTACCATCCTTCTCTTTCTGTACCGGCCAACTGCAGGCAGTGCATGGTAAAAGCGGGTATGCCAATCTTCGACAGAGATAATGCTACATATGACCTTGATGATGAAGGTAACCGTAAAATTCGTTTTTTTCCAAAACTGATGACCGCCTGCAGTCTTGATTTGGCTGACGGAATGGTCATTTATACCCATCGATCCGATGAACTGGTGAAGCAGGCCCAGGCCGACAACCTGGAATTTATCCTGATCAATCACCCGCTCGACTGCCCGATTTGTGATCAGGCCGGTGAATGCCCTCTTCAGATCCTGACTTACAAGTACGGACCGGAAGGCAGCCGATTTGAACACAAAAAGGTCCACAAACCGAAATCCATTCAACTCGGGCCACGGGTAATCCTGGATGCCGAGCGATGCATCAACTGCACGCGATGTGTTCGGTTTACAGATGAAATTAGCAAAACACGGCAACTTACCATCATCTCCCGGGGTGACAAAAACTACCCGATGACAGCTGTTGGTGAGGTGTTTGACGATCCCTACTCTCTGAACACCGTCGATATCTGTCCTGTTGGAGCTTTGACCAGCGCCGATTTCCGCTTTAAGGCACGGGTATGGGAGATGAACCAGACGCCGGGTATCGATATCACTAACGGTAAAGGGTGCAATACCTACGTTTGGACCCGGGACAATCTGGTTATGCGTATCACACCACGCTTTAACGATGCCGTCAATGATCATTGGATGCCGGATGCTGGAAGAGTGTCTTTTCGACAATTCAACGAGAACAGGATCTCCAAACCACTGGTACGGATCGACTCAACCGACCAGGTCCGATCATCCTGGAATAACGCCCAACTGACACTGGTCGAACAACTCGATAACATTTCAGCAAGCAATGTAATTGTAATCGGTAGTCCGCACGCTTCGGTCGAAGACAATTACGCATTCAAAAAGTACTTTGGACAGTACGGAGTCACCAATTTCCGCTATGTTCCGCACATTATTCCCGGTGCAGGTGACGATCTGTTGCTGACGGACGATCAGGCGCCCAATACAAACGGGGTGCGAACACTAGGATTTGCCGAGACATCCGAAGAAGAGCTTCTGCAAATCCTCTCCACTGACAAGCCGGAAATGATCGCTGTCTTGAGCGACGATCTTGTGGGCAGGACCGGCCTGACCTCCGATCATTTTAAAAATGTGTTCACCGTTATCTGGTCGACCAATCACAACGAATCCACTGCATCAGCTGATTTGGTGATTCCCATTACCTGTGCCGTCGAACACGCCGCATCTTATATAAATGTAGATGGACGGATTCAGCGGACCATCCCGGCCAAAGAGACGCTTTATACTAACCGGAACCTGGACCTGGAGATGTCCATGAGCCGGCTGGACCACTACGGCACAAAATTCGATAACTGGGTCACCGATGCGAACCGCGTAGATTGCCTTCCGGCCTGGGAATTTTTTACAAGATTGGAGGACAGGGAATCCATCGTTTCCTGGCAATCGTCCCGTGAAATTATGCAGGAAATTGCCGATCTTCATCCTGTGTTCCGGGGGGTCTCATTTGAGCGCATGGATGAGGAGAACGGAATTCAATTGGAATTGAAAACTTCAGTAGTTAATCCGGTATAATGGATCCTTTGCTTTTCTCAACACTTGTAATGTTTGCAGTTGTGCTTCTCTTTCTGCTGCCATCTGCCGCAGTTGCCGTATACGCTGAACGGCGAGTGTCTGCATTTATTCAAAACCGGTACGGTCCCAACAGGGTCGGCCCGCTCGGGCTCTTTCAGCCTTTTGCAGATGTGATCAAACTCTTTCTGAAAGAGGATATCATCCCGACACACGCCAACCGCGTTCTGTATACCCTGGCACCCATGATACCGGTGACCACAGCCGTCATTACTGTGGCTGTTATCCCGTTCAGTGAACATGTCTATATCACCGATATCAACGTCGGTATTCTTTTCCTGCTTGCCGTTGCTTCGCTTTCGGTCTATGGAGTGACTCTGGCGGGATGGGCCTCCAACAGTAAATACTCTCTTCTGGGGGGACTCAGGGCGGCGGCACAGATGATCAGTTACGAACTGCCGATGGGCGTCGCTCTGGCTTCTGTAATCCTTTTTGCCAGCTCACTGAGCGTAGTCGAGATCGTCAACTCCCAGGAGATGTGGTGGAATGTTTTCCGAAATCCACTGGCGTTCATCATCTTCACCATCGCCGTTTTCGCCGAAGCCAACCGTTCACCTTTTGACCTCGTCGAGGCGGAGCAAGAGCTTGTCGGTGGATTCCATACCGAGTACAGCTCCATGAAGTTCGGGACCTTTTTTTTGGCGGAATACATGCACATTGTCATAGGCAGCATGCTGATCACCACCTTCTTTTTCGGCGGGTACCACCTTCCCTTCGCCGGCTACTGGCTGCCTGAAATGGGCCCCCTTGCCAAATCAATCCTCGATATACATGTTTTCCTGGCTAAAGTCGTTTTCTGGGCGTTTGTCTTTATATGGGTACGGTGGACCCTGCCCCGATTCAAGTTTAACCAATTGATGCGTCTCGGATGGGCCAGGATGCTACCTTTGGCTATACTTAATTTTGTGGTGTTAGCAATAATTCTGTATCACATCTGATGCAACAAAAAAAAAACCGGAATATCAGTAGCGTCTCTTTCTACACGCTGGGCTGCAAGCTGAATTTTGCCGAAACATCCACCCTCAAAAGACAATTCAGGGGCAGGAATTTCGAGATCAAACCATTTGACAGCTTGTCAGACGTCTATGTTATCAACACATGTTCGGTAACCTTGGACGCCAATCGCGACTGCCGGAAGGTCGTACGCAGTGCCCGACGCCGGAATCCGGATGCCTTTATTGTGGTGACCGGATGCTATGCCCAGCTCGAACCTGAAGAAATCGCCGAAATCGATGGAGTGGATCTGGTCATCGGCACACGTGACAAATTCGACATCCTGGAACTGGCCGGGAACTTTGAGAAAACGGACCATACAATCATTCATCGGTCCGATGTCAACGAGGCTGTGGATTTCCACCACGCTTTTTCTTCCAGCGACCGAACCCGTTCATTCCTTAAGGTCCAGGATGGTTGCGACTATAAATGCAGCTTTTGTACCATCCCGATGGCCCGGGGAAAAAGCCGGAGTCCGGGTGTCGATCACATTGTCGCCAATGCACAAAAGGTGATCGATGACGGTTACCGCGAAGTGGTTCTTACCGGCGTCAATGTCGGCGATTTTGGCAAACAGTCCGGCGAGACATTTCTGGATCTGATATCAGCTCTGGATCGGCTTGAGGGTCTGGAAAGAATTCGGATATCTTCCATCGAACCGAACCTTCTTTCCGAAGAGATTATTGACTTCGCGGCGAACTCACGTGCTATACAACCTCATTTTCACATCCCGCTTCAAAGCGGGTCGGATGAAATTCTGAAACTTATGAAGCGGCGGTATCGCACCGATCTGTACCGCGAACGGGTCGCCAGCATCAAATCACTAATGCCCGACGCCTGTATCGGTGTGGACGTCATAACCGGTCATCCCGGAGAAACAGATTCATTTTTTCAGCAGACGATGGACTTTCTCCAGTCGCTTGACATCAGTTACCTGCACGTTTTTACTTACTCGGAGCGTCCGAATACTACAGCATTAGACATGGCCTGCTCGATCCCCGTACCGGTTCGTAAGAAACGGACGCACCAGCTTCGAAGATTATCGGATCAGAAGCGGTTCGATTTCGACACTTCATTTCTTGGGATGGAACGGCCGGTTTTACTGGAAATAGAACCTCAGAACGGCCATTTGACGGGATGGACGGATAACTATATCCGGGTAAAGGTGCCCTGCGATTCTTTGCAGCCGAACCGAATAGTCCATTGCCGCCTTGAAGAGCGTCAACCCGGCGAAGATATGGTAGGGGCTGTGGTTACTGCAAACGAAGCTGGGGCAGATCACGCATTTGTCTGAGCATCAACTATCCAGGCATTCCACAAAAACCGATCAACTTAAACGAAAGTGTAACAATCATGTCTGATGATACTTATAAAAAGCTGTTCGAATCCATCCGTGATTTTTTAAAAAATGAAGCAGAAACTTACGGTTCGTTTCACGTGCCGGAGATAACACCGAATAATGCTCTTGACTCCGACACTATTTCCGGTTCTGATTCCAATAATGTATCCGGAACGGGTACCAGCTCAGCAATATCTCCTTCATCGGTCGTGTCAACAACCGAAGACACATTAATCACACCGGTAAATGCGTCAACCCTCGAGGAGCTGCACGCCATATGCATGAAAGCGGATGTTTTGAAAACCGATCTGGAAAACACAAATATGGTTTTCGGTACTGGAAATCCGGATGCGGATATCATGCTTATCGGCGAGGCGCCTGGAGCTCAGGAGGATAAAGTGGGTGAGCCTTTTGTCGGAAAAGCGGGACAGTTACTGAACAAAATTCTGGCCGCCGTCTCTTTTTACCGCGAAGAAGTCTACATCGCAAATATTCTGAAGCATCGTCCACCCAACAACCGGGATCCACTTCCCCAAGAGCGAGACAGAAGCCTCCCCTACCTGTTTCGTCAAATCGAACTCATCAAGCCAAAATGGATCGTCTGTCTGGGTCGCATCTCAGCCCAAACGCTACTCAAAACCAACAAGCCGATGAAAGCCCTGCGCGGCACCTTCCACCCTTTCCAGGACAACATTGAGCTGATGGTCACCTTTCATCCCGCAGCACTTTTACGCAATCCCTCATGGAAACGGGATACCTGGGAGGATGTACAGATGCTTCGAAAGAGGTATGACGAGATGCAGCAACAATGACTAAGAATATCGCATCATTGATGACTAAGGATATAGCATCGTTGATGATAAAGATTGTCGCAGCATCCATGACTATGTAAACACATCGTCGATGACTTGAACAAGCACAAAACGGTAATGTGAAGGGCCACAAAATCAGCGATGTAGATATTCGAAGATTAATCAGAAAAACTTTTCCGATCCGGCGAAGTCTTTCGTAAATTTTTATAACTTTGTTAATGGCCACTCTTGCCTGTCCGAAACAGACCAAATCCGAACAAAAACTTGTATTTACCGAACTTTTCATAATAATTTCAGTACTGTATTCCCATCGTTTCAATGGCTAAATCGTCACAATCCAGAAATACCAGGCCAGATCCATATTTACTGCTGGAAGCACAGGGGAAGATTCCTCCGCAAGCGGTCGAAATAGAGGAAGCGATTCTGGGAAGCATGCTTATAGAGGAGCAGGCGGCATCTGTTGCGCTGGAAATGCTTCAGATTGATGACTTTTACAAACCGGCTCATCGCCATATTTTTGAGGTTATAAGCAAGTTGTATGAGCGTAACAATCCACTTGACCTGCTTACGGTGGAAAGCGAATTGCGCGATTCTGACCTGCTGGATACGATCGGTGGCAGCGGTTATTTGTCGGACCTCACCCGTGCGGTCAGTTCCGCCGCTAATATCGAGTATCATTGCCAGATCGTAGCAGAAAAAGCGCTCAAGAGAAATCTGATTCTGAGCTGCTCTGATATTATCCAGGACTCATACGATACGACCAGTGACTCCTTTGAAGTTTTGGATGCGGCGGAACAGAGAATTTTCGAAATCACAAACGCCAAATCAAATGCAGGAAGCCGATCGCTTGGTGAGATCCTGAAACACACGATCTCCTATCTCGAGGAGATCCGCGGCAAAAAAACGGGGATCACTGGTGTGCCGACTGGACTTGATGTCGACAATCTGACCGCCGGTTGGCAACGGGGCGACCTGGTCATTATCGCTGCACGTCCGTCGATGGGTAAAACTGCATTTACGCTGACTGTTGCCCGAAATGCATCCTTGAATCCTGATCCCGAAAATCGGGTTCCAGTCGCGATATTCAGCCTGGAGATGTCCGAACAAGCACTTGTGCAACGTCTCCTCACAATGGAGGCTCGGGTGGATGCACAGAAAGCGAGAACCGGCAAACTGGATGATAACGAATTTAAAAAACTTATTGAGGGTGCCGGCCGGCTGCATACCGCTCCTATTTTTATTGACGACACGCCATCCATCAGCATCATGGAGCTGCGTTCCAAATGCCGGCGGTTGAAAAATGAGCATGATATCGGGCTTGTCATCGTCGACTATCTGCAGCTAATGACCGGAATGCAGAACGATCGCCAAAACCGTGAACAGGAGATCGCCGGGATTTCCCGTGGATTGAAAGCGCTATCCAAGGAGCTTGACGTACCAGTGATCGCCCTCTCTCAGCTCAGCCGGGCGGTGGAGCAGCGAGGCGGTGACAAAAGACCTCAGCTGAGTGACTTGCGGGAGTCAGGCTCTATTGAGCAGGATGCTGACGTGGTCTGTTTCCTGTATCGGCCCGAGTATTACAAGATCTCAACCGACGAACAGGGCAACTCGACCGAAGGTGTTGCCGAATTGATCATCGGCAAACAGCGTAACGGGCCGATTGGAATGGTCAACTTACACTTTGTCAAGAATTACGCCCGTTTTGAAAACCTTTCCAGATCGTATGGTAATGAGCCGTATCTTTCCCAAGGTGTGAAATCAGCCGGTTCACTGACCGAAGGTGAGCCTGAGTCGACCGCTTTCAGTGAAAAAAGAGCAAAAAAAACCGGGTTCACTTCTCAGTCTGACGACGAGGATAGTCCGTTTTGATATCCAGCATGATCTGGTCATACCGTGATATATGCCTGGTCCAGTCCAACTGAAGATTTATCGATTGAAGGGTTTCCAGCGGGAGCCTTTTGTTATGCCCGTCCAGCAGACTTTTCATCTTTCGAAACAGATCGGTTTCATCGTCATAGAAAACCGGGCCATGAAGGAGTGGATCGTGAAGAGTTTTCGGTATCAATTCGGGATAGGTCAGTTTTCTGGGAAGCACAGGATGGCATCCGCAATAGACCGCTTCCATGATGGCTGTGCAGAAAAATTCATGCATCGCTGTTGATACCACGAAATCGCCTTTCTGAAGCAAGTTGCCGTACTGTTGGCTGTCCTCGACAAAACCGTAGTGAAGAATTCGACTTCCGTAACGTTTCCAGGCTTGTTCAAAACGCTCGGACTCTTCGTGCTGAGGATCCCCTGCCAGAATCAGGTCGAAAACGCATTCGGAATCGTCCAGCTTGTCGATCACCCGAAAAAACTTTTCCGGATCTTTGTCGAAAGACCAGCGCTGGTTCCAGACGATCACAGGTCGATCGTTCGGACTCCGTTTTTTGCGCTTCTCGATCGCTATGTCAAATATTTTCAGGTCAAGCCCGGGATACAGCAGATCCGACTTTGTCGCTATTCTTGCAATAGACTCCGACTGATGATAATCCGGAAACTGCACCAGAAACCCTGGCAGCGCATCAAGAAAGGTTTTCTTGTGAAATTCAGAGTTGAAAAAGACATAATCGGCGGCAAGAACACTCAAGTAATTAATATAACAATAAGTGGTGTCACGCTCCTCGGAACCCGGAACAGGTTGTGTAAGCTGATTTTCGTGCATGTAGAGCACAATCGGGGTATTGGCAAACCGTGGATTCGTGAGTGCAATAAAAGCCGGCAAATTGGTCATGCTGCTGGCAAGAACCAGGTCGATTTTCTCCGGAATAGCCTGTGTTTTTTCGGCAAGTGTAACCGAACCACCGCTCATTCGCCATTTCCAGAAACTGCCTTTCATAGTTACAGTATAAATTTTATGGCTGGAATGTTTGCGCAGTCCGTCGATAAAAGCTCTGTGAGAACCGCCTAAAAACGGTTCCACCAGTAATATATTCATGAACGAGTAGGTTACATGATGCCAATAATCGTCACATTCAACCACTTGCCGAATTAGTTGTAGCGAAATAAATTATCAGCACAAACTTAAGTGTCTGCATGCCATTTAGATGGACATACCATCTTTCAAAATTCCGTTTTTTTCGATAACGACGATTCCGTCGATGATTTGGAAGTACTCGTTTTCGGTATTTTCCAGATGGTCTCCACCGATGATGCGTACATTGTTGCCTATCCGGGCGTTTTTATCGACAATGGCATGTTCGATATGACAACTATGCCCAATTCCCGGAGGCGGTACATCTGAAGAATGATCCCGGTTCAATTCCATTGTCGGGTAACTATCCATCCCCATCAGGATGCTGTTCTTTATCACAGTATTTTTCCCGATACGAGACCGGATACCGATAACTGATCTGATAATTTTATCGGCTTCAATGATACCCCCCTCCGACATCAGCGTACTTTCCATTTGGGTACCGAAAATTTTGGAGGGCGGCAGCAACCGTGGTCGCGTGAAAATCTTTTTCTCCGGATCATGCAAATTGAATTTCGGAAGCGGGTCAGTCAATTCGAGATTGGCCTCATAGAATGATCGTATGGTCCCGATGTCGGTCCAGTAGCCTGTGTATTTATAGCTGGAAACGATGCTATCTGATGAGATCGCTCTGGGGATGATCTCTTTGCCGAAATCAATGGCATCAGGATTCTCAAGGATTAGCGCCTCCAACACTGCCATATCGAAAATATAGATCCCCATAGAGGCGAGATACTGCTTGCCCTCCGCCAAGGCTTCAGTGGGCACATCAGATTTCCAGTCAGCTAATTCGTCGGCGGATGGTTTCTCAATAAAATCAGTGATCAATCCCCGGCTGTCGGTTTTCATAATTCCGAAGTCTGTGGCTTCTTCAGCAGAGACAGGAATAGTACCAATGGTGAGTTTGGCACCGGATTCAAGATGTGTCTCCATCATTTTCCGGTAATCCATCTGATAGAGCTGATCGCCCGAAAGAATCAGGATGTACTTCACCTGAATATTGCGCAGATGACCGAATGTCTGTCGGACCGCATCGGCGGTACCCTGAAACCATTGATGGGAACTGGGGGTCTGTTCGGCTGCCAGGATATCCACAAAACCGCTGGAAAATGGATCAAAATGATAAGTGTTTTTGATATGCTGATTCAACGAAGCCGAATTGTATTGGGTAAGGACAAATATTTTTCGAACATTAGAATGCAAGCAGTTGGAAATAGGGATATCCACCAGCCGGTACTTGCCTCCAATCGGAACGGCCGGCTTCGACCTTCCCTTTGTTAGTGGATAGAGTCTTGTTCCTGCCCCACCTCCCATAATAACGGCAATCGTTGAGTTCATCATGGTAAGCCCTCCTTGATTAGTGCTTGGTACATTAGCTGATACTGCCTTGCAGAATTATGCCAGGAAAAATCCCTGTTCATTGCCCGCTCTTGAAGCTTGTGCAGCAAATGTGGATCAGAATAGAGCGTTAATGCTCGTTGTAGAGCGTAATATGCTTCGTCAAGATTGAAATGGTCGAAACGGATGCCGTAACCATTTTGCCTGGAGTAATCGATGACAGTGTCTTTTAGTCCGCCTACACTCCTGACAATCGGTATAGTACCGTACCGCAAAGCATACATTTGATTGAGTCCGCAAGGTTCCACCCGCGACGGCATGAGAAGAAAATCACTGCCGGCATAAAGCCGGTGCGCCAGTTTTTCATTATAAGACAGCGATATGCCAATATAATCCGGATAGTCCTGCTTCATGAAATTCAGCCGCATATGCAACTGCGTTTCGCCGGTTCCCAGGATTATAAAATTTCCTTTAAGACCGGTCTCCAGAAATCGAGTAATGAGATCCGGCAACAGATCAGCCCCCTTCTCACCGACAAGCCGGCCAATGAAAGTAAACAGCGGAAGATCGGGGCTTAAATTAAAATGATCGCACAGCCATTCCTTGTTTTTCTCTTTTCCTTCAGTGACGTTTTTGTGATCATAATTTTTTGTGAGATGCAGATCGGTGGCTGGATCCCAGACGTCGGTGTCGATACCATTGACAATGCCCAGTGATTTCCCGTTTTCAAAAGTCAGCAGTGACTCAAGTCCCTTGCTGTAGTGCTGCAACTCGTGCAGATAAGACTCCGAAACGGTAGTTATTCGCCAGGATGTGCGGATTCCGGCTGACAAAGTATTGAGTCGGTTATTCCAATAGAGAAAACCCTCTCTTTCAGGATTGACTTTTGGTAACAGCGAACGTTTTTCAGGTTCGTAGATTCCCTGATATTGTCCGTTGTGAATGGTTAGCACTGATGGCTTTCCCGCAAATTCATGATAAGCCGGCGAACTTGTCATAAAAAAAGGAATTAGCGCTGTATGATGGTCATGACAGTGAATGATATCAGGCTTTTTGCTGAACGACTTGAACCAATCCAGTACGGCCACCTGAAACGAGACAAATCTTTCAAAATCGTCCCAATAAAGGAAATCGCTGTTGGGATCTATGTAGATGCCGGGTCGGTCCAGCCTTCCGGGTATATCGACCAGGTAAACCGGGAAACCGAGTACATCCCCCTGCTCTTTCAGAACCCGATACCGAAAACGTTCGTTTCCAATGCGGGTGAAGCCCTCATGAACAACCTCCAACTGATGATTGCGAACCCATTCGATGTCGAAATGCGGCATGACGACCCATGACTCTACTCCAAATTGCTGCAAATACTTGGGCAACGAGCCGACAACATCGGCAAGCCCGCCGGCTTTGGCAACCGGATAACATTCGAAACTGATATGAACAACCTGCATGTGCAACTTACCTGCAAAGAATTTTGTATGTACACGCGACCGCCCATATTTCGAACCGGTCGTGACTTATACCAGTAAAACATCACACCGTAATGTGACGTTCAATATGGAAATTTACAGGTATATAAGAATTTCATTAGCTATCATACAAACTTTATTTTTCAGATATTCCTTTTCCTGAAACACCCTTGTTGAGATTTCAGCCCAAACGAGCATGAAGGAAACTCTTGAGTGCTCCATTTGACCCGGGAAACACCAACCCGAAATTCAACAGTTGAGGATTTATACCCTGATATTTCGCTTACGTGTTTCAGTGAGCTTTTTACATTATGAATCAGAACATTTTAATCACTGGAAAATCAACTTGCAATGGATACGATTTCTAAGACAGATCCCATCGTAGAGTTTGAAAACGTGGCCAAATTGTTTGGTGAACTCCGGGCAGTTGACAATGTCTCATTCGAAGTTAATCAAAGCCACATTTTCGGCCTGCTTGGTCCTAACGGTGCTGGAAAGACCACTTCAATTCGTATGCTTACACACATCCTTGCTCCCGATGCCGGAACTATTCGTCTCAACGGTAGACAGGTCGGATCCGAAACACAGCGGTTGCTTGGCTATCTCCCAGAGGAACGTGGACTTTACAAGAAGATGAAGGTCGGTGAACAGTTGGTTTACCTCTGTCGATTGCGTGGGATGACGCGAAAGGACGCAGAAAAAAGCATACGATACTGGCTGGGCCGATTCAGCGCGGAAGACTGGGTCGGCATGGAGGTGTCAGAACTGTCAAAGGGCATGCAGCAGAAAATTCAGTTTGTGGCAACTGTTGCCCATGATCCCGATTGCCTTATATTTGACGAGCCATTCAGCGGACTGGATCCCATTAACAGCGAGATGCTCAAAGAGGTGATTCTGGAACTCAGAAATGCCGGAAAAACCATATTATTTGCCACTCACCGGATGGAGCAGGTCGAGCAGCTCTGTGACTATATTGCACTGTTTCACAAAGGCAAACTGATCCTGAGTGGAGAATTGTCGAAAATTCGGGCATCCTACGGAAAAAACAGCATCCGTATGCGATTTGCTGGTGACAATTCCTTTTTGGAAAAGCTGAAAAACATACGGATCAACAATCGTTCCACACATTTCGCCGAATTCCGGCTACTGGATGGGGCTGATGACCAGGATATCCTCAAAGAATCCCTAAAACATGTCCGTGTTCTTTCTTTTGAATATATCGAACCCGGTTTGCAGGAAATTTTCATTGATTCGGTGTCACAATAACAGGTTTATTATGCTGAACAAACAAAATTTGCTACTGATCATTCAAAGGGAATACCTTACCCGGTTGAAGAGCAAAATCTTTATAGTTTCGACTATTCTTGCGCCAATAATCATGATTCTGCTTCTTGTGCTTCCTATAATGATCCAGTCGATGTCAGGAGACCGCATCCGACAATATCATGTTTATGATGAAACCGGAGTCGTAGGTCATAAACTGGCTGAATCTGACTCCATTTACTACCAGATAACCGGTCAGACACCAGGGGAACTCCGGGAGAAACTTCTTCTTGGTTCTGTTGAAGGGTATATCGTCATTCCACACGAAATACTTGACGGTATGGGAATACCGGCTTTTTATCACGATGGAAGCGCCGGTATTACAGTCATCTCCCGCATCCGATCCGACTTACAGAGTGCTATTCAGGATATCCGGCTCGACCGGCTCGAAGCGTCTGAAGAATTGCGCGCCGTTCTGGCCGACCGTTTCACCGTGAACAATTTCACTGTTTCTGAATCGGGTGAAGAGACGGAAAGCAGCGGATTGTATGCGCTCATCGGATTTGTCATGGGTTTTATCATCTATGGTGCCATGATCGGATATGGTGCCATTATAATGCGCAGTGTGATGGAAGAAAAAACCAGCCGAATCGTAGAGGTGATCGCATCTGCAGTCCGACCGCTGGATCTGCTGATGGGCAAGGTGATCGGTGTCGCTCTGCTGGGACTAACCCAGTTCGGGATATGGGCGCTAGCCGGATCTGCACTGATGGTTTCGGCTGCCCCGGTCGCGCTCATGTTTTCATCCGGTAATGGTGAGGCAGTCGAGATGGCAGCCAGTTTTCCGGTTCTCGGGCCGATGGTTTGGATCAGTTTTATACTCTTTTTTCTGCTCGGTTTTTTGATTTATAGCTCCCTGTTTGCTGCGGTCGGTTCGGCGGTGGATCAGGAGTCGGACAGCCAGCAGCTACAGCTTCCGATTATCATGCTGATCATCATTCCAATTCTGTTTTTATTTCCTGTGTCCGACGACCCGACCTCTACCCTTGCAATATCCCTGTCAATGGTGCCTTTTTTTGCTCCCATACTGATGCCGGTGCGGATGGCCGTTATCTCGGTGCCTTTCTGGCAGTTTGCCGTAACCATCTTGCTGATGGTATTGACTTTTCTGCTGCTAATATGGCTTAGTTCCCGGATTTATAGAACCGGGATACTTATGTATGGTAAAAAAGCCAGCTTAAAAGAGCTGTGGCGATGGGTGCGGCAAAGTTAACCCTCCGAATCAATTCAGGCTGATCGGGTCAATTCAGGCTGATCGGATTGTTGAATGCGATTTCGGCAAGATCATAACGGGATTTGTTGACAATCCGTTTTCGGGCTATCTCATGTGTGGTGCGATGCAGGAACATGAACATTACACCATCCCGGTTAAATCCACTCTCAATCAGTTGGTTCATTGTTGAACGAAATATCTGGTAGTTATGGTCATGCAGCACGTCGTTGACCCATGCCTCGATTATCTCTTCCCGTTTGGACTTTGGAGGTAATTTAATAATGTAATTCATAACCTTAAGATGATAAAAGAGCACTATTCCGCCGTTAACATTTCCTTTATTCTTTCCAATATACGAATATCATACTCATGTAACA
>SLQC01000063.1 GCA_007131625.1 Balneolales bacterium
AAAGCAGGAACACATCACTCGTGAGCCGGAACAGGTTAAAGCCTTCCGGGATACCTGGCGGGATGGTATCCATTCCTATCTGACCTATCTGAGGGACCGGCTGACCGTTGCGCGGGATTTACTGACGGATAGCGGATCAGTATTCGTGCAGATCGGGGATGAGAATGTGCATCGAGTCCGGGCGTTAATGGATGAGGTGTTTGGAGAGGAAAATTGTTTAAGTGAGATTTGTTTTGCAAAGACAACAGGTCGTGGATTGAGTTTTTTACCGCAGTCGTTAGATTATATATTATGGTATGGAAAAGACAAAGATTATACTAAATATAGACAACCTCTAAAAAAGAAAGAGATAGGTGGTGATGGAGTAGGTACATATCAATTTAAGCGGAAACCTGCTGGTTTAACTCGACGTCTGACAAAAGAAGAAAAACAAAATCCCAATCTACTCACATCAGAAGACTTAGTGTTTAGATTGAGTGATCTTCGTTCCCAAAGTGGAAGTTCATCCACTGGATTTACTTTCAAATTTGAAGGCAATGATTTTACTCCTGGAAAAGGATTTTGGAAAAGTTCAAATATAGGATTTCAACGATTGGCAAAATCTGATCGGCTTCAAAAGTCAGGTTCATCATTGGCATATCGTCGTTATATATCTGATTATCCAGCTTATGCAATTGCAAACTTTTGGGATGATACCGGTACTGGGAGTTTTACAGATGAAAAATTATATGTAGTACAAACTGGGACAAAAGCAATTGAACGTTGCATATTAATGACAACAGATCCAGGAGACCTTGTTATCGATCCAACTTGTGGTTCAGGCACTACAGCTTATGTCACTGAACAGTGGGGCAGACGCTGGATCACGATAGACACCTCACGAGTCTCGCTTGCCTTGGCTCGAGCAAGAATCATGGGAGCACGTTATCCTTTTTATTTATTGGCAGATTCCCGGGAAGGAATGGAAAAGGAAGCGGCATTGAGAAAAGTTGCCATAACGGATAGAATCCCGAATGAGGATATCCGGCAGGGATTCGTCTATGAACGTATTCCTCACATCACTCTCAAAGCTATCGCCAACAACACTGAAATTGATGTAATTTGGGATGCATACCATGAAAAAATGGAACCGGCCAGAAAGCATCTCAATGATGAGCTCAATTCAAACTGGCAGGAATGGGAGATTCCCCGGGAGGTTCATGATCAATGGACCCCAAAAGCAAAAGAATTGCATAAAAAGTGGTGGGATTTACGAATTGCTCGTCAGAAAGAGATCGACAAGTCTATCGAGGCAAACGCTGACCAGGAATATTTATACGACAAACCCTATGAAGATAAAAGCAAGGTTAGAGTAGCAGGACCATTCACGGTGGAAAGTCTGACACCGCATCGGGTACTCGGTCTGGATGAAGATGATAATTTAATCGACGGGACTTCCGATTCGAAGGATTTGGATGATGGTGATAATTTTGTTCGGATGGTACTGGATAATCTGAAGACTGCCGGGGTGCAACAGGCACATAAAGAAGACAAAATCGATTTCACATATCTCAAGCCATGGCCGGGAGAAATGATTTGCGCCGAAGGACGATACAGTGAAAATGGTGATGGTAATTCACAGGAAAAACGTGCGGCCATTTTTATCGGTCCGGAATTTGGTACGGTAACCCGTCCGGATCTGGTGCAATCTGCTCGTGAGGCTGCAGATGCCGGATTTGATGTTCTCATCACCTGTGCGTTTAATTACGATGCACATTCCTCGGAGTTTAACAAGCTGGGTAAGATTCCTATTCTTAAAGCCCGGATGAACGCCGACCTGCACATGTCCGACGAGCTTAAAAATACAGGCAAAGGAAACCTGTTTGTCATTTTCGGTGAACCGGATATTGATATTCTGGAGGCTGAGGACGACAAAATAGAGGTCAAAGTAAACGGTGTCGATGTATTTCATCCGCAGACTGGTGAAGTCCGGAGTGATGGACCGGACGGCATCGCCTGCTGGTTTATCGACACTGACTACAACGAAGAAAGCTTTTTTGTGCGACAGGCATACTTCTTAGGCGCTCCCGACCCGTATAAATCTCTGAAGACCACACTAAAAGCGGAAATCAACGAAGAAGCTTGGGAAACGCTTTACAGTGATACGTCACGGCCATTTGATAAACCTGAAAGTGGCCGGATAGCTGTAAAGGTGATTAATCATCTCGGGGATGAGGTGATGAAGGTGTTTAGAGTATGAGTTGAACTGTCTTATTGATAATGAACTTTGAGGAGTAATGTCACAACATTGGACTGATAAAGAGGTGAGGGAAATTGTCCGGGATTATTTTTCCATGCTGTCACATGAACTGCGGGAAGAGAGTTTTAACAAATCGGCTCATCGTAGAGACCTGAAAAAGAGGTTAAATAATCGCTCCGATGGTTCCATAGAGCGAAAGCATCAAAACATCAGCGCAGTTATGCTGGAGCTCGGACTACCGTATATCAATGGCTATAAACCATTGCCAAATTATCAGAGAGCGATTTTGCCGGATGCCGTCCTGGACCATGTAATGAATCATCCAGGAATGATTCAAATGATCGAAAAAGACGTTCTACAGACCCCGGAAATTCCGACAGTAGAAAACATTCTGGAATCTCTCGTAGAACCACCGGTGGTGCAGTTAATTCCAAAACTTGATCAATCCAGTGACATTCAGAATAAGTTTTTTCCGCACAAGTTCGATTATCTTAAGCAAGAAGCAAACAATCAGAAGCTTGGATCTGCTGGAGAAACGTTTGTAATCAATTTCGAGAGGGCAAGACTGATTCATGCAGGGAAAGAGTCTTTGGCCGAGAAGGTTGAACAAGTATCTGTTACCGTCGGAGATAACGCAGGTTTTGATATCCTCTCATTTGAGACGAATGGCAAAGACCGATTTATTGAGGCGAAAACAACTAAATATGGTAAAGAGACCCCATTTTATGTGACAAGAAATGAGCTTCTATTTTCACAATCTCGAAGTGATAACTATCATTTATATCGCGTATTTGATTTCCGAAAGCAACCTCGGTTGTTTCTGACACAAGGTGATCTTGAATGTAGATTTACCCTGCATCCGCAAACCTATGTCGCTTTGATGTAATAGAATTTACCTGACCATGCAATTCCGCATCTCTGATACTTTCACCGATAGCTTCGCCAAATTGACTGGCGATGAACAGAAGTCCGTCAAGACCACGGTGTTTGACTTGCAATTGAATCCCGCGAATCCCGGAATGCAGTTTCATCGCATCGATCGGGCGCGAGATGCCAATTTCTGGTCGGTGAGGGTCAGCCGGGATATCCGTCTCGTCGTTCATAAAACCAGTTCGAGCCTATTGTTGTGTTACGTGGATCATCATGACAAGGCGTACCGGTGGGCGGAGGAACGGAAGCTGGAGACGCATCCCAAAACGGGTGCGGTGCAGTGGGTGAAGATACAGGAGCGAGTCAAGGAGATTACTATTCCGAAGTATGTGGAGGAGGTAGTAAAGGAACAACCACAGCCTCAAACGGACCGCAAGCCTTTGTTTGCCGATATCCCGACGGATGATTTGCTGCGATACGGTGTTCCAGAGGAATGGATTGTGGAGGTGCGTCAGGCGGATGAGGATGCGCTCCTGGATCTGGCCGATCAACTGCCGGATGAAGCGGCCGAAGCGCTGCTGGAGCTGGCAGTGGGAGGCAAGCCGAAACCCCGTC
>SLQC01000287.1 GCA_007131625.1 Balneolales bacterium
AAATATATGAAAAAGCTGTCCGGATGCCATACAGCTTTTTATTTACATTTTGACCAGGTGAATATACTTATGCAGATCCCAACCCCTGTTAAAGCTTTATATATTCAGCAGCTCATATCTGTCAGGTCTGTGCTTTTACTATGGCCACTTTAGCTGATCTCCATTATGTGTGCGAAAGAGAGGGGGTATCAGGTTTTGGAGCCATATCAATTATTTCAGATCATTCCATAAATGAAAAATATTCTAAAGCATTGTCATAACAAAGTCGCTTAACCATGCTGCCAACGAGTTCAAAGTCTTCCGGAACAATTCCATTTTCAATGTCTGATCCCAGCATATTACATAGTATTCTTCGATAGTATTCGTGCCGCGGGAAGGATAAAAAGCTGCGGGAATCAGTAACCATGCCAACAAACTGACTCAGTAATCCCATGTTGGCCAAAGTCTGAAGATGATCCTCCATCCCTTCTTTCTGGTCATGAAACCACCAGGCTGCACCATGTTGCACTTTGCCCGCAATCCCGTCACCCATAAAATTGCCGATCATGGTTGAGATTACAGCATTATCAGCCGGATTCAAATTGTAGATAATGGTTCTGGGAAGCTGATTGGATAATTCCAGACGATCCAGAAACCGGGATAGCGATCGCGAAATCTGAAAGTCACCAATAGAATCAAACCCTTTGTCAGCGCCCAGATTATTAAATCCCCGAGTGTTATTGTTTCTCAATGCACCGATATGCATCTGAAAAGCCCAACCCCTTTCAAAATCCATCACAGCAAACTCATGCATAAGTGCTGACTTGAATTTTCTATTTTCTGCTTCGGAAACATTCTGACCATCCAGTACTTTCTCAAAAGTATCGGCTACTTCATCTTCAGTATAGTTTTCAGCATACGGTTCTTCAATGCCGTGATCCGAAGCTCTGCAGCCCATTGAATTGAAAAAGTCATGCCGGTTTCGCAATGCTTCCAAAAATGAATTGTAATTCTCAACCGTAATACCGGAGGAATCTTGCAATTTTTGTACATAGTCCCCGAATGCAACAGGATCCTCCACTTTCATGGCATTATCCGGTCGGTATGTGGGGTACATTACAAAAGAAGTATCGTTTTCAAGGTTATTGCCATTAATGTCAACTTTACCACTACTTGAATTTATAGTTTTGTCGGAATGCGGACTCCCGGCAAATGCTTTATGATGCTCAAGAGTATCAACGGCATCATCTGTTGTACAAACCACCTCAACATTCATTTTCTCAAGAAGTCGCCTTGTAGCAAAGTCAGGGGTTTGGAGCAGCTCATTTACATGATCCCAGACCTTTTCCGCATTGCTTTCATTTAACAGTTCGTCAATATCAAAGTATCGCTTGAGTTCAAGGTGTGTCCAGTGATACAGGGGGTTTTTCAAAGTAAGCGGTACGGTTTTTGCCCAAGCCAGAAATTTCTCTTTATCTGATGCATCACCTGTAATAACCTTTTCATTCACTCCGGAAGCCCGCATCGCCCGCCATTTGTAGTGATCTCCTTTCAGCCAGATCTCTGTAATATTACTGAACTGCTTGTTCTCGTTTATTTCATTTGGCGGCAGGTGGTTGTGATAATCGATGATGGGCTGTTGTGCCGCATATTCTTCATATAGCTTCCTTGCCGCTCTGGTTTGCAGCAGGAAGTCATCATGGATAAGATTTGTCATGGATTGATCTCATTAATCGTTAATATAATATCTATTTGAAACTCTCAGCACCAGTGCTATTTTGCACCTGAAAAGGTTCGATTACGTGACATGTCGTGACACCCTGGTTACCGCTCTACACGGCCCGAGCCTCCGCCTTCCATCAACTTCAGCACTTCATCCCGACTCACCAGGTTGAAGTCTCCCGTGATCGTATGTTTCAGACAGGATGCGGCTACGGCAAATTCCAATGCATCACGAGAATTCTCCAGTGTTAACAACCCGCAAATCAACCCCGATGCAAACGAATCGCCACCGCCGACCCGGTCCACAATCTGGATGTCATAGCGGGTTGACCGAACCGGCTCAATGCAATCTCCGGAGTCATGCAGCATAGCGCTCCAACCATTGCGGCTGGCTGAAAAACTTTCTCTCAGGGTGATGGCAACCGTACTGAAATCGTACTCTTTTTTAATAGATTTCGCCAGTTCCGAATACCCCTCTTCGTCAAGTTCTGCAGATTCAACATTTGTTTCGCCCGCCTGGAAGCCCAGACTTTTCTGAATGTCTTCCTCGTTCGCAACGCAGACATCAACATGCTCCATCAGCGGATTCATAACATCCTGCGCTTGTTTTTCGGTCCACAATTTTTTGCGAAAGTTTAAATCACAACTGATAGTTACATCGGCTTTTCTGGCCGCTATACACGCTGCCATCAGACAATCCTGGGCGTTTTTCCCCAATGCCGGCGTGATGCCGGTCCAGTGAAACCAGTCGGCCCCATCAAACACGGCATCCCAATCCACCATATTCGGACGCATTTCCGTCACCGCGGAGGCGGCGCGATCATAGATCACTTTCGATGCCCGTTGACTTGCTCCCGACTCAAGAAAATAGATACCCACCCGATCGCCTCCTCGAACAATATAATCAGTCTTTACACCATACTTACGCACGGCATTAACCGCCGCCTGACCGATTTCATGTGCGGGTAAACGTGTCACAAAATGGCTGTCAAACCCGTATCCAGCCAGCGCTACGGCAACATTTGCTTCACCACCGCCGTAGGTCGCATCAAAAGTATCACTTTGAACAAATCGTGAAAATCCCGGCGTTGCCAGCCGGAGCATGATCTCTCCAAAAGTTACAGTCTTTTTCATAAAAAACATTTTGGTTTTAAAGAGTTACAAATATAGTTGTTGATAATTTCACTTGTAATATCTGCTGTTTTATAAATCGGGATTCCGATGAGCAGATCGCAACCCTGGATATACAACCATCAAGAGTTCATATAATCCGTAACCGCCAGCGAAAGGGCTTTTGCGTTATTCAGAATAACATCAAACCTGCCGGCGCGCACCGCTTTGACATCCACCAGCGCACTGCCCACGCCAAGGGCAAAGGATCCGGCACTCAGCCAATCCTTCACGTTATCCACAGAAACCCCACCGGTGGGCAGCAGCTTCAGATGCGGCATCGGAGCTTTAACGCCTTTGATATAGGACGGACCCAACGTATCTGCCGGAAAAACTTTCACCACATCACTGCCCAGTTCCCAGGCCGTTTGAATCTCCGTTGGTGAATAAGCACCAACGGAAACCGCTGTGTCGGAATTTCTGGCAGTATCAATAATCTCTTTTTTCATTATTGGACTCACCACGAACGACGCGCCGGCATCCACCACCTGTTGTGCCATGGTTGCATTCAAAACCGATCCGATTCCAAAGACCATTTCATTACCCACACGTTTAATAAGTGAGGGGACATGGTTCAACAATCCCGGTATGGTCATAGTTGCCTCGATCAGACGGACGCCGCCTTCCAGCAACGCATCCACGACCGGATCAAGTTCCGCCGGATCATCAAGCCTTATAATTGCTACAAGTTTGTGCTTTTCTATAGCATCTAAAACTTCATTCTTGTTCATCATTCCATATTCAATTAAATATTAAACCAGAAAATTGGGCCTGTCACGCTGATAAAACTTTATTTAGATTGCGAAATCCTCAGCTCCAATCCGCGCAAGTTTAACAGCGAAACC
>SLQC01000206.1 GCA_007131625.1 Balneolales bacterium
AAAGACTCAAAAATTGTTTTCATCGAAGGATGCCGGCTTCCTTTTCAAAAACCTGATTCCGGTTATCGTATTTTCGGGACGTACGATCTTGCCCGACTGATCCTGAAAGGTGTTCTGGATCGTTCGGGTATGGATCCATTACATATTGACCACGTTATTTTGGGTTGTACCCGTCCGGATGTCGAATCGCGAAATGTTGCCCGCGATGCAGCTATGGGAGCTGGACTTCCCGTATCCGTTACTGCGCATACAGTCGGTATGGATGCGCTGTCTTCACACCAGGCCATAACAAGTGGCATCGAACAGATCCTTTCCGGACAGGCAGAAGTAGTGATTGCCGGTGGAGTCGATTCAATGTCCGGCCATTATGGTCAACGTCCCAGGCCTTGGCGAAATCCCAAAAGCATCCCACAAATGACCGGAAAACAGAAAGGCTGGCTAAATAGCATTCAAAAAATCCGTCCCGGAGGCCAGTCCGATATCTCCGTATTCGGCGGGCTTAGTGCAGAAATCGATCCTGGATCAAAGTCCGACCACCTTGCAGCTATGTATGACATACCCCGAGAAGCGCAGGACGCCTATGCGGTCCGTTCGCATCAAAGTGCAGCTAAGGCATACAAGGATCGGTTATCGGTTGCCGAATTAATGCCGGTCGCAGTACCACTCGATTTTGAGCCCATCACCCGAGACAACGCATTCCGAAAAGATTTCACACCTGGGACGTTGGCCACCCTCGCACCTGCCTACACCAAAAAACATGGTACCGTAACAGCTGGAAACGCATCCGCTAATGCCGATGGTGCCGCGGCCGTCCTCATTATGACTGAGGAAAAAGCCAATGCACTAAAGCTGACACCGGGCGTTTGTCTGAAATCCTATACCTACACGGGTCATGAACCCCTGAACGATCTCTTACCGGGTCCGGTTTTTGCTATTCCGCGTTTGCTTGACCAGAACGGCATAAAAATAGATGATATTGACGTATTTGAAATTCATGAGGCCTTTGCGGTGGAGGTATTGGCGATCATCAAGACTCTGGGCTCTGCTGAGTTTGCGAAAGAGCATCTGAACAAACGCTCGGAGGTGGGAAAGATCCCTTTAATAAAACTGAATCCACAGGGCGGATCGCTGGCATTAGGACACCCTGTCGGGGCAACCGGAGCCCGTCTCGTTACCACGGCCGCTGGCCGGTTGCATCGTGAAAAAGGGAAGTATGCTCTCGTGGCTTCCGGAACTGCCGATGGGCTCGGTCACGCCATGTTATTGGAGTCGATGTCATCATTGACTTGACCAGCCTGATTTACCTGACAACACACAAGCACCTCAACCATCGACCCTAACACACTGGCATTATGAAATCCCTGACCATAACTGTTGAAGAGCACCTGGCGATCCTCTCCATTGATCAGCCGGATCGAAGGGTCAACACCATTAACCATGCCATTTTAGATGAGTTCGCACAGATTCTCGAACGTGTGGAGCAGGATGACACTATTCATGCCCTGATCCTCTGCAGCGCCAAAAAAGATCAGTTTATCACTGGTGCCGATATCAAAATTTTTCTCGATTTCCAGAAACCGGGAGATGCACTTGCTTTCAGTCAGACCGGTAACAAGTTGCTCTCCCGTTTGAACGGGCTGAAAAAACCGGTCATCGCAGCGATTCATGGTCCGGCACTTGGGGGCGGACTTGAGGTTGCGCTTGCCTGCCATTACCGGATCGCTACCGACCATCCTTCAACCCGGTTCGGTATGTCGGAAGTGAAACTCGGACTTTGTCCCGGAGCCGGTGGAACGCAACGGCTTCCAACACTTGTCGGACTCTCCGAAGCGCTCCCGCTGCTATTGAAAGGGCATAATATCTTTCCAAATGAAGCGAAACGGATCGGGCTTGTGGATGAACTGGTTTTCGAGCACGGATTACTAAAGGCGGCCCGTAAAATAGCCCGGGTACTCGCTGCTGAACTCAGGGGTGTTGCCGGCAAAGACTCACAACAAGCCGGTAATTCTCAGCAACAGTCCTACAAATATTCGCATCGTGACCAGAAAGCCATACTGCACGCCATTAAATCCCGAACCTCCCGTCCAGCCGGCGGAAATCCCATAAAACGGCACTTGATCTTGTCGCAGGCTGAAAAAGATATATTGATGATGACCCGCGGCCTGCTCCCTGCACCGGCTGCTATTTTGAACTGCGTGAAACACGGTCTGAAACACGGTCTGGAAGCCGGCCTTGAATTTGAGTCGCATACTTTCGATGAACTTGCCATGACGCCGGAATCGCGCCAACTTGTTCACGGCTATTTCGCAAAACAGTCGGCCAGAAAAAATCCCTCTCAGGTAAAACCTCTGGATGTTCGGCGGATCGGTATTCTGGGTGCCGGACTCATGGGTTCGGGGATCACTTCCATCAGCATACAGAACGGTTTTCAGGTCACACTCAAAGACCGGAATTTCTCATCAGCCATTCACGGGCAGCAAGTCGCTTGGACAGATCTCGAAGATCGTATTCATAAGCGGATCCTCACTCCGTACAAACGTGACCGGATGATGTCAGGGCTGCGGCTTACCGGCGACAATCGCGAACTGGAAGAGCTGCCACTCATTATCGAAGCGGTCTTTGAAGACCTTTCTGTGAAACAAAGAGTTCTCAGGGAGATTGAGCCGTCTATGAGAGATGAAGCCATTTTTGCCACCAATACCTCAGCCATTCCCATATCCGAGATCGCCAAAGCCGCGCGCAGGTCTGAGCGGGTAATCGGGATGCACTACTTTTCGCCTGTGCAGAAAATGCCATTGCTGGAAGTTGTAAAAAGTGACAAAACCAGCGACGAAGCGGTTGCCACAGCGTGCGATGTTGGCATCCGTCAGCGCAAATACGTGCTGGTGGTCGGGGACGGACCCGGGTTCTATGTCACCAGGATCATCATTCCAATGATCAACGAAGCCATGCTTTTACTGGAAGAGGGGGCCGATATCCGGATCGTCGACACAGCCATGAAAAACTTCGGGTTTCCGATCGGTCCTGTAACGCTGGTCGACGAAGCGGGTATCGATGTCGTTGCGCATGTGAATGAGACCATGCATGCGTTGTTCCAAAAACGGGGCATTCGGATACCACAGGCGCTGCATATGCTGCATGAGGCGGGTTTTGCAGGTCGCAAGAACAAACGCGGGTTCTATGATTACCGCAAAAACAAAAAACTTATCAATGAGGAGGTCTATGCGTTTTTCAGTGGATCGAGGCGTAAAGACTTTTCCCTTAAAGAGATCTCCGAACGTATTTTCCTTGCAATGTTAAATGAAGCGATACACTGTCTGCAGGATGACATCATCCGGAGTCCACGTGATGGTGACGTCGGAGCAATACTTGGGATGGGGTTTCCACCGTTTTTAGGAGGCCCCTTCCGGTATGTGGATCAAAATGGAGCCAAATCCGTACTGGACCGGATGGAGTATTTGCACGGTTTATACGGAGAACGCTTCAAACCTGCACCCGTATTAAAAGACCACATCCAGAACAAAAAACGATTTTATCCGTGATTAAACTCCCCGGAATATCCGGACAACCTGTGCTTCTTTGAAGTTACCCCATTTTTTATGTGAATCCCATGTCCAATTGAGCGGGATTCATCTTTTCGGGTAAGAGATGATTAATTTCTCCCGGAGAGCGCGTAAACAGGGCACTAATGCCATCTC
>SLQC01000238.1 GCA_007131625.1 Balneolales bacterium
AACTTGATATCAATTAGTTACGGGTTTTTATCAGGCAAATTGGCCTGCCATTGCAATGCGAGTTCTGCATTGCCTATATTTATGTAAAATGACACGTCAGACTTTTCGGAGTGGACTCAAAAATACGCATTTTTTCAAGAATTGGTACGATATTCCCCTGTTTTTAATAGAAAATTCACACTTAAAACCGTATATTGAAACCCTATAGGAAAACGTAGAATGTAGAATATTTTATAACTCAAGACGTAACTGATGGGACCTACCCATTATTCTTGAAATACTATTAACCCTGAAAAGGAGGACAATATATGTCAGTAGCAACCCAAAATTTATATGAGTTGCTTGGTGATGAGGCCGACAGTTTGCTAAATCACGAATGTAAAACCATCTCAAAAGATCAGCTCCATTTGCCATCCGGTGATTTTGTTGACACCATCTGGGCGGGCTCGGATCGAAACAACCGTGTTCTGGTCAATTTACAGCGCCTGTTTGACAATGGCCGTCTCGGTGGAACCGGATTCCTCTCCATTTTACCGGTTGATCAGGGAATTGAGCACTCCGGTGGTGCTTCTTTCGCGAAAAACCCGGTGTATTTCGATCCTGAAAATATCGTAAAACTGGCTCATGAGGGCGGATGCAACGCTGTAGCGTCCACATACGGCGTACTTGGTGCCGTTTCACGAAAATACGCACACAAGATTCCTTTTGTAGTGAAGATCAACCACAATGAGCTACTCACTTATCCGAATAAATTCGACCAGATTATGTTCGGTACAATCGATGAAGCCTACAATATGGGCGCTGCTGCAGTTGGAGCAACCATTTATTTTGGATCTGATAATGCAGCCCGTCAAATTATAGAAGTTGCAGAGGCGTTCGCCTATGCACATGAACTCGGAATGGCAACCATTTTGTGGTGCTACACCAGGAACAACGCATTCAAAATCAACGGAACCGATTACCACGTTTCCGCCGACCTCACCGGTCAGGCCAATCATCTCGGCGTGACGATCCAGGCAGATATCATCAAACAGAAACTGCCGGAAGTTAATGGCGGTTTCAAAGCGCTCAATACCGGAGATTCCTCCTATGGCAAACTGGACGAACGCATGTACACCGAACTGGCCAGCGATCATCCGATCGACCTGACTCGTTACCAGGTTGCCAACTGCTATATGGGACGTGCCGGATTGATCAATTCCGGTGGTGCTTCCGGTGTCAACGACTTCGTTGATGCCGTTAAAACTGCGGTTATCAACAAGCGTGCCGGAGGAATGGGTCTCATTAGCGGCCGTAAGGCATTCCAGCGTCCGATGAAAGAGGGTGTTGAGCTGTTGAACGCCATTCAGGATGTCTATCTTGACAAAGACATTACTGTAGCGTAACAACTATGTTATTGTCGGTCTCCCGGGTTTGCCGACAACCAATTCCGGATTCCAGTAGTATACCGAATAACCAGGCCTTGTATCTTTTCCGAACGCATCGGCAATTGATACAAGGCTTTTTTTTGTCGGTATCGTTCGAGTAGTCCCGGTTTCTTTGATTTCTCAACATTGCACCGCATATTAGCATCTCATCAAAAAATCAGGCAAGAAATAACACATATAATCCAGCACCTATTTCAATAGACACCTTTGTCAGGTTGTAACAAACATATCATCAGTCAGAAATCCTCCCGTGAGAACAATACCACGGGGGACATGTCGAGTTATTTTTCCGGGAAGTATCTGGTATTGTCGATATTGCTGAGTCTCACCAGTATGGGACTTCTGATCTATTTTACCTATTCGCCGGGATTGTTCGACCGGCTTTACTGGAACCGGACTCCCGGACTTTTTATCGCACTTTTTGTTGTCGGACTGCGCATCTGGTTTCTTACCGCCAAAATCAGGTATCTCTCGGAATCGCAATTGAGCTGGATTGCTTCCCTTCGTGTCGTTCTATGCTGGGAATTCACCTCTTCCGTAACACCGTCAACCATCGGAGGCGGTCCTATGGCTACGTATGTCATGACACGTGAGAACCTTTCGCTCGGCCAGTCCAGCGCCATCGTTATTTACGGTATCATGCTGGATCAGTTGATTCTGGTTTTTGTAATCCCAATTCTTTTTGTGTCAGGCTTCTATTTTTCGGTTGTGCCGGAAAATGCCGGATGGGTTGGATACGGAGCGATGATCCTGATCTACCTGTTACTGCTTGTTTATGCACTATTTCTGACCTATGGCGTCTTCCGTAACCCCTATGTCCTCAAGCGAGCCGTCAACATCGTTTTTAGCTTGCCGTTTTTCCGTAAGTACCGATATAAAATAGCCCGGGAAGCGGAACACCTGGAGGCCTATTCACACGAATTGCGCAAAAAACCGAATTCGTTCCTCTACAAGGCTTTTGCTCTGTCGACTCTCGCCTGGTTGGCCAAGGTCTGGCTGCCGACCATCGTGTTGCTTAGTTTTGTGCCGGCCGATGTTCTGCTTTCATTTATGCGGAGTATGGCTATGACACTTGCCGGTATGTTCATGCCGACACCCGGTGGCAGTGGCGGTCTTGAAGGGCTGTATGCATTGTTTCAGGGGCCGTTAATGGAACGCCGTGAATTTCTCGGAATCACGGTGTTTATGTGGCGCCTTATCAGTTTTTACGTACTGGTCGGGGTTGGGCTGATGGCACTCAGCTGGTATCTGAATGTGAAAGTGGTCGACACCTACAACGAGAAAAAGAAAGAAGGTATCTGAATACCAGTCATGGAGTTAAACCGGCAAAAGACCTGTAAAATAAATTGATAATCAGGTCGGATTACAAGTTGAAAAACGGACCTTCTGACAAGCTTGTAAACAGGCTGAATGTCAAGCCTGGCTGTCTATCTCCACTCGTCGCGACGACGCTTGCGTTCTTCCCGCACACTTTTCTTGTGCGCTTCACGTCGTTCTTCTGACGGTTTGATGAACTGTTGACGTTCTTTGTATTCCATCAATACACGGGAACGGGTCATCATTTTCTTAAATCGGTTTATGGCGCGATCGATGCTTTCGTTATCTTTGACTTTTACTCCGAGCATGTAATTCTGTGATTCGGTTGATATTTGATTAACAAGAGTATATGTACAGACTTCATAATATAACATATTTTATATCAAATCGCTGTCTTTTTGACAAGGTCTCCATAACTTTTAACAAAGGGGATCGGATCGGACTGATCGGTCCTAATGGTGCGGGGAAAACGACATTATTACGCATAATGTCGGGGAAGTTGACGCCTGACGTGGGAATCTGTGAATGGTCAAACGACACCCGTATCGGATATTTGCAACAGGAATCACTGGAAGTGTCGCGTGATCAGACGGTTCGGGATCTGGTCCTGGAGGCGTTTGCAGAGTCCAACAGGCTGGAGCGGGAGATCGGAGAAATTTCTGCTAAACTGGCAGAGTTGGATTCCTACGAGGGTGAAGCGTATGGACAGAAGTTGAGCCGGCTGGAATCGCTGCAGGACCGTTATGAAATGAGCGGCGGCAGCAAACGGGAAGGGAAGGTTGATGAGGCACTTAAGGGGCTCGGTTTTGCATCCGGTGAGCTGGATGAGCCGCTGCACACATTTAGTGGTGGGTGGCAGATGCGGGCGCTGCTGGCAAAACTGCTTTTGGAGGCGCCGGATATTCTGCTGCTTGACGAACCGACTAACCATCTTGATATTGACAGCATC
>SLQC01000299.1 GCA_007131625.1 Balneolales bacterium
AATCCGGGTTAGCTTATTTTCATGGTTTTGAACCTGAAAGCGGCTATGTGAGTGTAAAGGAACCTGATTCGGTTGCGGAATGGGTTGACAGGATTTTTCTCCAGATCAAAGGTCCTCCACCACATTGGGAACCCACGACTGTCGAGACAGAGCTGCGCAAAATACTCGGCACAGCACGTTTCGATCAGTTGTTATCTGATCTTGAACAGTTGAAAATCTGGGTCGATCCCGAAACAGCAGAAAAACTTGACAGTTACCTGACTTTGCTTCGCCCCCACAGGAACCAACCCGGGGTCAGGGATGTCTTTGTTTCACTGACTCATATCAAGGCTGCTGTCCTGGAGGAACTAAAAAATAGCCCCGCTGCGCCTGCCGGTACGGAAGAGCCGATGTCCCGGATTCCATCACAGGCCATACCCGCCGATACTCCCTCCCTGCCTTCCGGTGACATGCACCCGATGTCGGCAACGCTCAGAGTGGTGAGTAATCGGGGCAACCCGATAGAAAATGCTACCGTCAGCATAAAAGGCGCGGGCGGACTCACCCGCACTACGGTTACCGATCAAACCTACCATTTCGCACATACTTCGAATGGGGAGTATGTATACAACGGGCCGATTTCAACCGATTATTCCGGCCTGGAATTGTCGGTTTCGGCGCCCCGGCATTCACCGGTTCAAAAGGACCTTTTCAGGATATCATCCCGCCAAACAGTAGAGCTCATCTACAATGATTACATAGAGCATTGCAACAGTCCGCAGGCCCGGCGTTCCGGCTGGTGGGGCACAGATTCCTGGGAAGGCTGCCGCGTGGATCCGGACCGGCTCGTGGAAACATTCGGCAGGGTGGTGCGAACCTTGCCAAACACGGATGCTGCCGGCAGGATTGAGCCATTGGAGGATGTTGCTTTGGTCAGGTATCTGCCAGGCACGGATCAGTTTTTCTTTGACTTTTCACGCAGAAAAGAAACATATGCAACGGTTCTTGAACAGCTTGCCATGGGTTTCGCATTATCGAAAGCCATGGTCTACAGCAGCGTGATGACAGACGCAGTCGTACCTGAGTTTCAGCAAGGGGGCATCCCCACAATGGAGGACATCCATTTCCACTCTGCAGCTCTTGGAATTGATCTTCTGGACAAGGCCTCCGCCTTGTCTGCACTGCTCAGTGGTATTGGTTACTCCCTGGAACTGTACCGGATTCACCAGGAAAACCAGTTGTCGGCTTTCTTTGCTTTTATTGGATATCAGGCAAGCCTTGGTCGGTTTATTGAGATGATCGATGAGCGCTCCGGTAATTCATGGATGGCTCAGGACCTTGCCTTTAAGGAAGCGATGATGGATCTGAGGGCATCTCTCGCGGAAATCGAAAAAAAGGGGTATGAGGAATTTGCCGACGCACTGGCAACCCGCCGTGTTAATGAAAAACTTGATGAAATCATCCTGAATATCATCTTCAAGGCGGCACTGTCGGAAGTCGGAACAAATGTTCTTAGTCTCTTAACGGGGAAAAAAGCGGTATTGCTTGCTGGCGGGATAAAAGCAGCACTTGTTTATACTGCTTACGATTTTGCTCTGTCCGTCGGCCGAATCCGTGATGCTGAGTCCATGCTTTTTATCCTGTCGCAAATGGACCGGCAATTCTTTGAGCCCTACCCCGACAACCTGGATGCCGTCCAGACACGCCGATACAGCACCAATGCTTTTGAATTCTCCCTGATCCGACTGCAGCTTGGCATGATGTTCAATGATGCAAGGGCACATCTTCTATCTGGCGGTACCCGATCATGGGTCGGACGCAGCTGGCAGTATCTTACCCCGGATGTTCGAACGGAGTCCCAGGCATTTGATGCGGCCATGGTGCAGCAAAGTCACCGAAAAATGGAAACGGCCGAACGCGACCTGGCCAGGGTGATTGAAATTCTTGTTTCAAGGTTGCACCCTCAAACCGGTGAAACACACACGCCGGCTGCAACCCGGATAGCTGATATGCCCGTGCTTTTGAACACATGGTACAGGACCGGTGAAAGAGGCGGACAATACATTTTCTTCGAAAGGGACGGTGCGCTTCTGAGCCAACAGAACGAGGGGGATGTGCATGCGGCCTATGCTTACGGCCTCATTACCCTTAGTCCGTTTCACACGGAAGAAAACATGTTTCTGGCGAACTGGGCGTCCGGACACGGTGGGAATACGGAAAGTTATCTCTTCGGAATCGATGAAGAAGGAAGATATTTTGCAGACATCACATGTGACGTCTGTGATTACCCTGTGAGATTCTTCGCTTACCGGAATCGGAGGGCAACGGTATGCAGCGCAGAAGATGCTGCGCGGATTGCCGCATCGCATTTTTCACCGGCCTGCCCCGATGATCCTTCGGCCTACAAACCGGTTCAGGTATTGGATCTCAACCGTGTCGGTCGGAAAGCGTATATCTTTCCATCATGTGCGGGGCCACAAACGAGAGGCAATGTCACTTATTTGATCATTGAAAAAAAAGTCGGATGCAAAATACTGGGTTCTGTAACATCCGATGATCCGTATGCGCAATTTTCAGTAACATATCCCCGGCCCGAACGATACGGTAGACAAGATTATGAACGACCGGATCCAGCCCCCCTGGTCCTATTGGCCTCCGGTGTGCGCACAGAATACCAATTCGACATTCAGCGTCAGCGATATCAGCAGAGCAGGGTTTTGGCCCCTGAGACAGGGACCCGAAAAACAGATGAGGTTACGCCTCCCGACCGATCCTGCCCGGAATCCGTCACTGACAGAGACGGGAATCGCTATCCGGTTATCAGGGTCGGTGATCACTGCTGGATGGCACGGAACCTTGAAACCTCCCGGTATCGTAATGGCGATCGTATACCCAATATTTCAAACAGCGTGGAGTGGAGCCGGCTGGAATCGGGCGCATGGGCATACTATGACAACAATAGCTCCCACGGAGAATCATTCGGCAATTTGTACAATGGGTATGCGGCAAGGGACCGTCGCAGTGTTTGTCCGGATGGCTGGAGTGTTCCGGAAGACCGACACTGGAATGCCGTTAACCAGGGGCTTCGAGGCGAACCACCATTGCGAAACCAGGCAATGGAATTTCTGGAAAGCCTGAAGAAACAGCCCGGCGGTGGAAGGTTTTTTACCGGTTCCCATGGCCAGAGAAGCCTGACCCCGGCATTTGGCAGCCAGACGAACAGTCAGTTCAATAATGGCGGCCGCCTGGGGATGTGGTGGGGCAGCCTGGACAGGGGCAACCGCCTCGGCTCCACATTTAATGCCCGTCCTGACGGACAGGGGATCATACCAGATGCCAATCACATTGCCGGCGGCTTTGCGATCCGCTGTGTAATGCCAGCCCGATAAAAAACCATGCTATATTCAGCCTCTGAAATAAAAGAACACCTTCGTTCCAAGTACCCGGGAATACGATTCCTCGAGGCCGACCATTCCACATCCGGCCGTTATGGCGAAAAACACATCATCGTCTTCGAGTATGCGGATTTTGCGGGCGAACGTTGCGTGCTCAAGTTCTATTCGCTGCAGCATATTCCGCCGGACCGTGTGGAACAGGAAACGGCTTCGCTGCTCGATGAATTCCGGACCATCAAGCTGTTCGGGTCCGATCCTCAGATCGTCAGGATGTACGAGGCCAACGAGCTTCGCATC
>SLQC01000236.1 GCA_007131625.1 Balneolales bacterium
AAGGAGATTATTATCCGGAACAGTTTTTGTAAAATCAATGGCATCCGAAAGCATTCTCATACTTCTGATATGTTGCAAGGCAATTTCACGATGCCCCAGGCCGTGTGGTGGGCGGTGAAACCGTACGGAAGCCGCTCCGGCAAAAATATTACGCCAAAAACGTTCTGTACCTTCCTGATGTGAAGCCCATCCTATGTCATCAGCTCCATAGATTTTCGTGTTGTTTACCGGCCGGATGATTCCCGACTCCTGGACTTCATTCCATACATACAGACCGGTTTTGTAATGCATCTCTCCTTCCTGAAAATTGTGATTCGAGATGTCCAGATACGAGTAATTATCCGGGTCATACAACGTACTTGACACACTGGCTCTCCGGTTGAAAAAGTGGGTCGCTGGATTTTGGACTCTTGCGCCTTCAACGGCACCGTCAGTCGGATCAAAGGAATCCCAACTCTCGGTGACTTCAATGGTGACGTTTTGATCAGTTGCTTTTTTACGAATGTATTGCGACCAGTACATGGGCCATTTGGGATCGGCATTTGTTTCGTTGTCGATCACATAGAGTACATGATCATAATTCAGACTGATAGACAGCAGCTTGACTACAAAATCCTGTTGCCAGGCAAGGACAACAGGCCGGATATCAAAGTTAAACGGACGCGGCAATGGCAGAACGGTGTGAAAAAAAGGATTGATCAGTGTTCCGTGTGTGGATCGGAAAACTTCATACAGGCCGGATTCCCGTTCAGCGTAGTTGATATTGTTTGCCGGGTTGAAGGGGTTTCGCTTCCAGGCTGTCAGTCCGTCCCGTGTGTGTGCCGGACGAGTATAAAAATCGTAGGTTGCCCAGATTTCAATCTGAACGATGATCTGCCGATCGTGTGTGGCTTTTAAAAAATCGTCGAAGCGGGTCCAGTAATCATCGTTCCAGCGGGAAAGATCAAATTTACCGGCATCCTCATCAAAGTGGAACGGATACAGGTTTCCCTCATCTCGTGACGACATGGTATTACGGACATAGTTACCTCCGAATTGAACCAGCCGGTCGAGTTCCTCCACCACATTTTCGGTTTGGAACAAGTTGTCATTGCTGCTGCCACCTATCAAAATGATTGGTTCACCCTGATATTGCCAGTAGGCCGGATTCTCCGAATAGGGTTGAATGCGATTATGGTCGCTGGCAAAGTTATCTGCCTGAGGATAGAGAATGATTAGCAAAGAAAACCATACCGGGAGACTAAGCGTTCGGCTCCATTTTTTTGTATTTATCATCATTTCATTGATCTGATGTTAACGTGTTGCATTATTGCGGTATTTAGTGAAACTGTACAGATTATCCTAACCTGATTGAGCACTGTATTTGCTGAGGCACCCAGGAAAACACTATTGTTTTTTTATATTTGTTGTTTGGTGGTAGTACCGGCTTGGTAAATGAGAATCAATCCAGATTCTGCCAAATTATATGCACAGAGTCTGACATATTATATGCAAAAAATATTATAATATTCTGAAAATAATAGTACATTAATATCAGACGATGTGTTTTTCAGTAGCTCAATATTCTGAATATATTTTTATAATAAGGGTTGCTTGGCTTCACACTGGCTTTATTATTTAAAACGATCTTTTTGCCGGAATAGCGGAATACATTTATCTGTATGATCTATCTGTTTTGGACTCTGTTTGCGTGGGCAGGTTATGAGTAGAAATCAATACATTTACCAACAGTATGTATTCTCCGGGAAAATAGTTATGATAACATAATTTGGGGATAATGCAATGAAGGAAAATGATATAAAAAAGATAGAACCGGGTATCACCCGACGCGATTTTTTGAAGACATCAACAAGTGTAGCAACCGGTTTATCCCTGGGGCTGGGAGCGGTCAGTGCTCCGGCAATAGGAAAAAATATTTTGGGAGCAAATGATAAAATTCGGGTCGGTTTCATCGGAACCGGTAATCGCGGGACCCAGCTGATGAAGAGTTTTATGTCCTTTAATGACGTGGAAGTAGCCGGACTCTGCGATGTGTATGAGCCATATATACTTAGGGACAACTCCAAAGTTCACAAGAAAATTCAGGACGAGATCGGTGGAAGAGTTCCCGCTATGGATGAGGGGTTGGGCGGTAACGTTCCAATATACAATGATTTCCGGGAAATGCTGGATCAGAGGGATATTGATGCTGTGTGCATTTCTACCCCGGACCATTGGCATGCTCTGCAGACGGTAATGTCGATTGATGCCGGTAAAGATGTCTTCGTGGAGAAACCTCTGTCAATGACAATTCAAGAAGGTCGGAAGATGGTGGAGGTAGAGCAAAAATCGGATCGTATCGTACAGGTAGGAATCCAGCGGAGATCAGCACCGGTCTATCGGCAATTGGTTGATACGGTGAGAGGTGGTGCAATCGGAAAAGTTTCTTTGGCCAGGGCATATCGGATCAGTAACATGTATCCCGATGGTATCGGCCGGCGACCACTCTCTGACCCACCGGCGGGGTTTGACTGGGATATGTGGCTCGGGCCGCGTGCATTTCGTCCTTATCAATTGAATATTGCACCCTATAAATTCCGATGGTGGAAGGACTATTCTTCACAAACGGCAAATTGGGGCGTGCATTACGTGGATCTTATCCGCTGGTTAACGGGTGAACGTGCCCCCGTTTCTGTATCAGCCCACGGTGGAAAATATGTTTTAAAAGATGATAGAACCATTCCTGATACAGCAGAAGTGACTTACGAATTTGCATCAGGTGCGCTGCTTGTTTTAGGAGTGTATGAAGCTAACGGAGGAAGTATTCTTCCGTATGGTGAATTTGAACTTCGGGGTGCCAAAGCGAATCTGTACGGTCTGCGCAATGGATACCGTATAGTGCCTACATCCGGTGGACAATTCCAGGATAGGGGGGATCTTGTATCACCTGTAGAAGAGGATTACCCGCAGGCCGCAAATCCCACCGACCTTATCGTTGAAAATTTTCTGGATTGTATCAAATCACGTAATAAGGGTGATTTACAGTGTAATATGGAAGAGGGTCATCGTTCGACTACTTTTGCTCTTCTGGCAAACATAGCACTGGAGACCGGCACCCGGTTGGAGTGGGATCCGGAACGGGAGATCATCACAAATAAGAAATTTGCCAACCAATTCCTGCATTATGAGTACAGAAGGAAATGGCAAAATGAATGGGAAAGTATAGTGTGATGAAAAAACGGGACCTGCCAATATTTTGACATTGGATTGAGCCCTGTTTATCGGCATTATATACCACTACAAGGATGTTTACAGCATGCCGTCTGGTTGGTTTGATGACTTTCACGGAAGCCATTGCGGTACGCTGCCAAATTCAATGCCCATGACCGGTGTTACGATGAAATACGCATAGAGCACCAGCAAAACAATCAATAGCAGGTTGAGTATAACTCCGGCACGGACCATGTCGGGTACGGTAAAGAGCCCGCTTCCAAACACAATTGCATTCGGAGGCGTGGCTACCGGCAGCATGAAAGCACAACTGGCTGCAAGCGTTGCTGGTATCACAAAAAGCAGCGGATTTTGATCTATGCCGATCGCTACTGATGCCAGAATGGGTAAAAAAGCCGCTGCAGTGGCGGTATTGCTGGTGATTTCTGTCAGGAATACAATCAAAGTAACGACAATCA
>SLQC01000078.1 GCA_007131625.1 Balneolales bacterium
GGCCGACACCCGTTGTGCGGGATCGGTGTTCTGTCTGTAATAACCTGTACTTCCAAGCCGGATGTGGCCAATGCTCTGATGGCCGCTTCCCGACCAGAGCCCGGTCCTTTGACAAACACATCTACTTTTCTGAGACCCATATCATATGCCGCTTTCGCTGCTGTCTGGGAACTCATTTGAGCTGCATAAGGAGTATTTTTTCGGGATCCCTTGAATCCTTCCCGACCGGAAGTAGACCAGGAAACCACATTGCCGTCGCCATCCGTAATGGTGACCGTCACATTGTTAAAAGTTGCCTTGATATAAGCACGTCCGTTGGGATCGGTCAGTTGCTTTTTCTTCTTTTTGGAAGTTGTTGCTTTTACTTGTTTTTTAGCCATAGGTATTCTGAATCATTCAGTATGTTACTTTCTGAGGGCGATTTTTTTGCCGGCAACAGTACGTCGTTTCCCTTTGCGCGTACGTGCATTGGTTTTGGTTCGTTGCCCCCTAAGCGGCAACCCTTTCCGATGTCGAAGTCCTCGATATGAGCCGATATCCATAAGACGCTTGATATTTGCATTCACATCTGAACGCAACGCACCTTCGGTCTTAAACTCAGTCTCGATCGCTTTACGGATCCTTGCAACTTCATGCTCGTCCCAGTCATTGACTTTTTTATTTACATCAATTCCAAGTTTATCGAGAAGTTCACGGGAACGGGTATTGCCTATACCAAATATATAGGTGAGTCCAATTACACCGCGCTTGTTTTTAGGTAAATCTATTCCTGCAATTCTAGCCATACGTCTGATATCCTGCTTTTACCCTTGTCGTTGCTTATTTCGAGGGTTCTTTTTGTTGATTATAAATACGCGCCCCTTGCGACGTACAATTTTGTCGCCGGGACTTCTTTTTCGAACTGATGCTTTCGTTTTCATGCGTGTATTAAGTTTCGATTCATAAGGACACATGTAGCATCCATGGTTTTAATCATGCACTTGTGTGTCCGAGACTTCAGCCATGGATATTTCATAACATTATTTATATCGGTATGTGATTCTTCCTTTACTCAAATCATAAGGTGACATTTCTACCGTCACTTTGTCACCCGCCAAAATTTTGATATAATACATCCTCATTTTACCTGATACATGCGCCAGTATTTCGTGGCCATTTTCAAGCTCGACCCGAAACTGGGCATTAGGTAACGCTTCTACAATGGTTCCTTCCTGTTTAATGGGCTCTTGTTTAGCCATGCGTCACGACATTGTCAATTTCAATTTTGGTTATCTCTTCAATATAGCTAAATGTGCTCAAAATTTCAGCTTCTCCATCTCTGACTACAATATCGTGCTCATAATGAGCGGAACGCTGACCGTCATCCGTGACTATTGTCCACCCGTCTTCAAGGGTTTTAATAGCACGACTGCCCATGGTAATCATCGGCTCCACCGCTAGTGTAGTTCCACTTCTCAACCGTTTCCCTTTACCTGGCTTACCATAATTCGGAACTGCCGGGTCTTCGTGCAATTGCCTGCCTATACCATGACCCACAAGTTCACGAATTACGCCATAATCGGCCAACTCACAATGTTGTTGTATAGCAGCTCCGATGTCACCGGTTTTGTTTCCGTGAACCGCTTTGTCTATTCCCAGATAGAGTGCTTCCATTGTTCTCTTGAGCAATGCCATCGTCTTTTCATCGCACTCTTCCACAATAAAAGTATAGGCCGAATCACCAACAAATCCATCTTTGATGATCCCACAATCAACAGAAACGATATCGCCCGCTTCAAGTAACCTGTCACCGGGTATTCCATGGACAACCTCTTCATTTATCGAAATACACAGGGATCCTGGAAACGGGTTTCTTGCGGGTCCGTATCCTTTGAATGCCGCCTTACCGTTGTGCTTCTGTATAAACTCTTCTGCGACTTCATTGAGCTTAGACGTAGTAACACCAGGCCGGATATGACCGGCAATTTCAGCCAGTGTTCGTGACACCAGCCGGGCGCTTATGCGCATTTTCTCAATTTCGTTATCGTTTTTCAGATAAATCACAGAATATTTACCTTCTTCTTCCTCGTATCCGACCGGTTTTCATAAACCCGTCGTAATGTCGCATCATCAGATGACTTTCAATTTGTTGCAGTGTGTCCAGAGAGACACTTACGATAATCAACAGACTGGTGCCTCCATAAAACATTGCGAATCCCGGTGTCACACCAAAATTGGCGGCTACAGCCGGCAATATAGCCACAATGGCAATAAAAATGGATCCGGGTAATGTGATCCGCGACAATATGTTGTCAATAAACTCCACAGTCTGTTTGCCGGGCCGCACCCCGGGTATAAATCCGCCTTGCTGCTTCATGGTATCGGCCATCTGCTTGGGATTGATCACAATGGCGGTGTAGAAGAACGTGAAGAAAACCACAATAATTGCGAAGATGATCGAATAGGCAACACCTGTAAAATCACTTGACCAGGCGGTCAACATCTGCACCGTTTCATTCCCCGGGAAAAAAGTCCCAACGGTACTGGGGATGAACATGATGGACTGGGCAAAAATAATGGGCATTACTCCGGCTGCATTAACACGCAACGGCAGGTACTGGGTTGTCCCTCCGTAGACTTTCCGACCAACAACCCGTTTTGCATATTGAACGGGTATCCTTCTCTGTCCCTGTGTCAGCAATACCACCGATGAAATAACGAGTACCAAAACACCCAGTTCGAACAGAACAATTATGATGTTGTCTTTGGTCTGCACTTCATTGAGCAAACTGGTGGGTAGCGCTGCAATAATTCCGATCATAATCAGCAGTGATATCCCGTTTCCAATTCCCCGTTCGGTAATACGTTCCCCCAGCCACATGACAAAAACAGTACCACCGGTAAGAACTATCATGCCGGTTATGATGAAAGCGGTATTGCTTACCACAATGGCTTCCGGCGAAGAATTCATCAAGTTGATTGAAAAACCGATTGACTGAACCAGCGTGATAAGAACAGTTCCATAGCGGGTCAGCTGATTGATTTTGCGCCGGCCTTCTTCCCCTTCCCGTTGCAGTTTCTGAAAGTAGGGGACAACCGCACCCATAAGCTGAATGATAATGGCCGCGGTAATATAAGGCATGATCCCCAGAGCAAAGACACCTGCTCTGGCAAAGGCGCCCCCCACAAAAAGATCAAAGAGTCCTAATAGATCCGTTGCTGCTCCGGTTGTAGCTGTAAGTTGTGAGGCATCCACACCGGGCATGGTAATATAAGAGCCCAGCCGGTAGATCAGGAGTATCCCCACGACATAAAGAATCCTCTTGCGAAGCTCCTCAATTTTAAAAATATTCTGGAAATTTTGAATCAAACTCATTCGGATTCAGAAGTCAATAGAAGTTTCAGATTTTAGTTACAGAACCGCCTGCTTTTTCAATTTTATCAATTGCGGTCTTGCTGAAATTGTGCGCTTCAACAGTAAGTGAGTCATTGACCTCACCTCGACCCAGAACTTTTACGAGATCGTTTTTCCGAATGATACCGGCGGATATAAGATTTTCAATAGTGATCTTGTCACCCAGTTTTCCACTCTCGCGGAATTGTGCGATGGCATCCAGATTAAGCGCCACATACTCCTTGCGAAACGGATTTTTGAACCCGAATTTTGGAATTCGTCTTTGA
>SLQC01000138.1 GCA_007131625.1 Balneolales bacterium
ATCTGTAGAAGTTTCCGCTGTTGATCCTATGGCTTCCATGCAGGCTGTCGATAATGATGAATTACATAATATCGCTACAGAAGTTCGCAACTTGCTTGAAAAAGTGATCAGAAACATATAAATAACACATGCTCGTGTCATTTCGAATCGTAGTTGCCGTTTCTGCACTGTTCCTGCTTCTTTTTGCATTGTTTAAAACGGATGGAAATGCCAGACCCTTCGAGGAAAACGCTGTGTCGACAGCCTTTCTGGAAATGGTAAAAAGCAAAGCCCAACTCATGACCCGGGATGGGGTGTCCAGTGTGCCACAAGTGGACCGCAGTCCTGTGATCGACGGAATGCTTGAGGAGGAAGTCTGGGAACAGGCCATCGTATGGGAGCTGCCCTGGGAAACCAATCGCGGCGAAAATCGACCGGCACCGGACAACACCTATGTCCTGATGGCGACCCTCGGATCGGATCTTTACCTCGCTTTTATCAGCATGGACCAAAGCCCGGACCGGATAAGAGGCACCCTGACAGACCGCAATAACTGGTCTCCCGATAACGACGATACCGTCGGCTTTTTACTCGATCCGTATGGCGATGGTCTCAATGCCTATGTGGTTTTGGTCAATGCGGCCGGGGTGCAGGCGGATGCCATGCGATTGGACCGTGGCGCGCAAGGGACCGAGGATGACAGTAGTTTTGACTTTTTATGGCATTCGGAAGTCAGGCTTTTTAACGGTGGATATGTGGCGGAGATGACTATACCATTGCAAAATCTTCAGATACCGGGTACGGGAAACCGGTATCTAGAAATGGGGTTTCTGCCTTTCCGCATGCAGCCCAGAGATTTTGTTCGTCAACTTTCCCCTGTTGAATGGGATTTTGATCGAAGCTGCTTTCTTTGCCAGTTACCCGGAATCCGAATCGAAAATCCGGGGCAAAGCCCGAATCCGCTCCAGTTTATCCCTTACACCAGCGGTTTTGCCGAGGGGTCGGGACCGGGAATGGACTTGACCGGCCATCCGGCCGATTATACCGGTTCGGTAGGAATTGATATGAAATATCAAACCACTAATTCGGTCGTCGATGCCTCTATCCTGCCGGATTTCAGTCAGGTGGAGACCGATGCGTTCGAAATGACCAGCAATGTGCGGTTTCTTCCCAGGCTTGCCGAACGGCGTCCGTTTTTCATGGAACGCACCGATCTTTTCCGGTTTCCGATCTCTCGGACTCTCTATACCCGCTCTATAGTGGATCCGACGGCTGGTGCCCGTTGGACGGGTAAAACCGGCCGGCACAACTGGGCTGTCATCTCCATGCATGACCGGTCAGGATGGTTCATTGAACCCGGTCCGCAAACATCACGATTGATTGTTGATAATGGGACCTCGTCCTGGAATAATTTGTTCCGGTACCGGTACGACTTCTCTCCGGATATCGTGATGGGAGGTTTCTACAGCGATCGCATCACAGAAGACGGTTCTAACCGGCTTGTCAGCTATGATGCGCAGCTTGGCGTGGGTTCCAATCACACCTTTGTATTTCAGCCTCTTGCCGCATGGAACAGGTATCCGGAACGATTCGCTGATAAATATGGTGTTTCGACTGCCTCCACCTTCGATTATGGTTATATTATGCGTATGGTCCGGGGAGGACGCATCTGGAACTACCGGGCCGAGACTCGCCGGTACGGTAAGGATCTGATAACAGGAACCGGTATTTTGCAGCAATCCGATGTGCAGCAGGTGACCGCATCGTCTTACTATGATATCTGGCTGGATAACCGATACATTGAGCGTATCCGTCCCGGCTTCAGCACCACCGGGGTCTGGCATCTGCACGGAGGTGATCTGAGTACACTTCTGAAGGATCCGGATCTTCTCTCATTATCGCATGAGAAGAGCATTGATTTTTATGGGATAAACCGCCTGCAGTTGCAGTTAACCGGATCTTACGACTACGAATATGTCGAGGATCTCCTGGGTAACGGAAGATCGAGTCGTGATTTTGACCTGTATGGCATATCAGGTTTCTTTAGTACCGATGTTACTTCCGACTATCGAATCAGCGCAGGTGGCTCTTACGGATCAGCGGTCGATTATCGGCTGGTTGAACAGATGGAGGAATACAGACTGTCCCTGTCCCATTCGCTATATTTAATCAATCGGAGAATTGACTTATCCCACATCGTGGCATTTATGCAGTTGTCTCAAGATGTTGTAGCCCAGGAAGCCATGACTCAGCGGTTCAGTGCCGAATTCCAGATTTCGCGGAGCTTTGCTTTTCGCAACATCACCCAATTCCGGGATTTCCACTTTAAAGAACCTCGTTACGATGAGGATGTTCCTGACCGGGTGCGTACCCTTCAGAACCAGATGCTTTTCCGTTACCGCATCAACTATGCCACGGCCATTTATCTGGGAGGTTTTGCCAAACTTGGTGAGGAAGCACCTCGTCTGGGTTTTGAACGGGTTCAGGAACAGTCTCAGTGGCAGGTGTTTGCTAAATTTTCCTGGTTGTTATGAGTTATTGCTCCTTCCGGTTCGGTACCTGATATGATTGATGATTAAACAAAAATCAGATTATACGAAAATCACTCTGTCAGTGAAAATCACCAAAGAGTCCGGTTAAATCAGTAAAAGTCCATCCTCTGTATTCTTATGGCATTCAGAATTGCCAACAGTGCCACTCCGACATCGGCAAATACCGCTGCCCAAAGCGTCGCCAGTCCAATGGTACCCAGGGCCAGAATCAGCACCTTGACTCCCATGGCCAGGCCGATGTTTTGCCAGACGATATTGCGGGTGGCTCTTCCAATACCAATCGCAGTGGCTATTTTTGATAGGTGGTCTGTCTGGATAACCACATCCGCAGTTTCAACAGCTACATCACTGCCCATAGCTCCCATGGCAATTCCCACATCACTCAGGGCAAGTACCGGTCCGTCGTTGATTCCATCTCCATAGCACTGCGGGAATGGGGACTTGAAGACCGCTCAGCTCCTTTCTTTTATAATCTCTTCGCCATGCCGGGTCATAAAGGGTGGGGTGTCATAGATTTCAGTGATTATATGAGCATATTCCTTTTGGATACCGACCATGGTAAAGGAACCACAGTAGCTGGTGAACCCCAGACGGTTTGGCTGAGCCAGAATCTGGAAACACGTAGACACATACCCCATTTGTTTCCTGTTTATCACGTTCCTGCGTATTCTTCAGTACGCAGCCCGGATGGAGGTGGTAAAGATCGTATTAGAAATAACTGGCTGCCATTATTTGAACAGAATGGTGTGCGAGTTGTTTTTGAAAATCATGACCATGCATATAAACGAACCTATCCGATGAGAAATGGTCAAAAAGATTCCAGAGGAATTGTCTTTATTGGTGATGGTGCCTGGGGGGTTGGAGCACGTGAAATTGTGTCTCGTCAGGTCGAAGATGATCGCGAGATTTGGTATGATGAAGGTTCCGAATGGCCAAGGTATCTGAAAAAAGCGGAAAGTGCTAATCATTTTATACTGGTCACGCTACACGGGACTCACCAACATTTTATCATGATTGATAATGACAACAATGTAATTGATGAATTCCCTGCTACAATCCGACCTTAATCCAATTTGGCTATTATGCCCAAACTTTTATTGATTCCCAATGAGTTGCCGGGTTCAATGG
>SLQC01000076.1 GCA_007131625.1 Balneolales bacterium
GGGTCAGTTTCGAGTGAAACGGGTGGGTCAACTTGTAGTGAAACACCCGGGGCAATTTGCACTGAAACAGGTGGGTCAGTTTACAGTGAAATGGGTGGGTCAGTATGGGGTGATATTCTCACCCTTATCAAAGATCCGTTAAAGACGAAAATCTGCAACCTCCCCACCAGATTTATTTCAATTCCCTTATACTTTTGCAATATCAATGTAATAAAATCAGACACATTGTACCAAATCGCAGTCCCTTTTCCGTGCAATAACCTGATTCCCGCAAAAAAAGAACCACGCCGAGGCGCAGTTCCATTAAGGTTATGATTGTCCGTCGCCCATCAACTCCATCGTGCATGACCGGAGCCAGCCCGATTTTCCTCGGCACGGATTTACCGCAGTCGTCCTTTTCGATGACATACTCGGTCTTTGACCGCAGGCAGGCTATCAGATGCACGTCGGACAGCAGGAGTGCATCGAGAATCAGCTAGTACTGCTTGTTGGCCTCGGACCAGTTGCCGAAGGAGTTCCCGCCACGTTTGTCCAGTGCGTCTTTGTATTCCAAGATACCTTCCCAGAAATGACTTGCCAAGTCCAGGATAATGACCTCATAGCCCAGCTCCACGGCCTGACGAATGGCCTTAACGAACTTGTCGTTCGTATAGGGCGGGATGGTCAGTGCCACGTCAAAATCGAAATTCTCAGCGTACAGACTGGCCGAATTGTTTTCGGTGTCGAGCACTGCTATACGTCCGGATTCGGCCAGACCTGTGGCCAGACGCAAAGCAGAATAGGTCTTGTCCGATCCACTCGGTCCGGTGATGACCAGTTAGAATGGGATAAGGTCAGGAATATCATCTCTACATATCTTGCACCTCTTGAGAACATAGAAATTGTCGTTTTCGAACCACTCAAATTACGATTTGAAAAAGGACACTATGGGCCTTATGCAGCTAATCTCAACAAAGTTTTACAAACTATGAATGGAACATTCATAACTTACAAGTCCCAGTTTGATAACCCATCCGTTACAATTAAGATACTCCCATATGGAAAGGACGAGATTAATCAAGAGTTTGATAAACAACTAATGTCATACAAGTATAAGTTTTATACTCAAGATCTTTTTGATAATATACAATGAATGTCATGACTTTAGTTTGAGTGTAATAATCCTTTAAAAGAGTCCCTTTTTTGTTGCCAGCATTATTAAGTAAGTCCGTATTAATAATTACCATTCCCTTCTCCGGAACAAATATAGCCATATGCCCCCGGTGATGTACCCCACAGGGGTGCACAAGTGCATTAGGATACCGCTGTACTCAACTTCATTAAATCTGCGGTAGGATACCATATTCTCCAGATTATCCTTCAAACTCCAGGTTCGATCTCCTGAGCCGAAATATGCTGAAACCATGCCTGTGCACTCCTATTGACAGCCACAATGCCGGATAGAAAATCCCGGAACATAAGAATGTGCACTACAACACATGATTTTATTTCAAAATACTGTTTATAACATAATCCGGTAATAGTAGTCGCCTTTCTTCGATAAATCGGTCAAAATCTTTTCCCTCATAACCCAGAATCATCTGAATGACCGGCCGCCCGATAAATGGAAATACGGTCAGGGAAAGGATGTTAACCAGTATCTGTTCCGGTGGCATGTCCACGATGCGACCCTCTTTTGCAGCCTGGCGAAGTTCTTCCAGAAACGGTTCCACTTTTTTCCCTACCTGACCCATGATGAACTGCTTCAAACGGTTTGGATCTTTATTCAACTCATGAAGGATGAAGAGCGGAATATCGGGATTGGCCTGTATGGTCTCAATATACTTTACGACAAATTTGCGGATTTTCAGTTCAAGAGATACCTCCTCGTTCAACAAATTTACAATTTCCGGCATGACTTTCATGATCGACAACTGATACACCTTTTGAAACAAGGCTTCCTTGGATCGATAATAATAGTGCAGCATCGATTTGTGAATATCGGCATTGTCGGCAATTTCCTGCATTCGGGCACCTTCAAGCCCCTTTCTTTGAAATATGTGTCGGGCCGCCTCAAATATCTTTTGTTCGGTTTGTGATGGTTGTTCAAGTTGGTCGCTCATATGTGGTGGTTAATATATTAATGTGAGGTTCAGGAAATTTCTTATCGGGCAAGAGTAAACGCACCTGTTTATGTCGGAAATATAAAGCTTTTGATCAAACAGTTCCACCATATGGTTTAAAATAAAAATTATTTTGCTACATATTTTCTAAACTTCTCTTATGTAAGAGATATTTAAAATATATAAAAACAGTAATATAAGTCACTATATAATAATTAACCATATGTTTTGACCATATGGTTGACTTATAGATTTTTTACCACTATACTTTACAACGGTATCAAGCGAAACTCCTTAAATCACTTATACGCACGGCAATCATGAAACTTCTGTTCTTAATAGCAGGCCTGGTCCTTGTCACTCACGCCAAGGCCTTATCTCAAACATTTGAGCTGACCTATGTCCAAAATAATCCTGTCCAGCTGATAGAATTGAAACTGCAGGATCAATTCGGTGATGAGTGGGTTTTGCCTGATAATGCAGGAAAGCCGGCGATCTTATTCTTTCTGCCAAAAGTGCCAAACCGCGATGAGGGAAAGGCTGAGATGAACAAGGTCCGAAGTTACATACGATACATAGAAAAAAGCTATGACAACGAAATTCAAACCTTGTTCATCATTGAGCCTTACCGAACCGGACCACTGATAAACAGAATACTTCAGTCACGTCTGCGAGATGAAACATTCAGTATCGTGGCCGACTCCAATGCAGAGATTATTAATCAAACAAAGGATGGTACGGAAGGGCTCTATTTCTGGATCGTAGACAGTGAAGGAGAGATTATTCACAGAAGTAGTCCCGGATTCTCCGAAAAGGAATGGGAAATGACCCAGTCGACCGTAAAACATCAGCTTCGTAATCAATAAGCAAACTCATATCACATGAAATGGCCATGACGGCTTCCCATCACACAGAAGCATGATTAAATACACTCATGGACATTACATCTGACATAATGAATCATAAAATTTAAACAGATGAAAATTAAGAAAACATATCTAATCACCCTGACGCTCACCTTGTTACTGGTCGCTGCTGCCACTACCCTCTGGCTCAAGTGGCCTGCAAGCTCTCCGGAAGCAGAAATACAGCACTCCGCTTCCAATGTGGCCGCTCATCAGCAATCGCCGGATGTAATGGAAGTGGTTATCATGGAAATTACCGAAACTATAGACATTTCGGGGCGTCTGAGGGCCGATAACCGGCTGGAAATATTTCCGGAAGCAGCGGGTAAGGTGCTTTATCAGGACAAGGTTTTTCGCGAAGGCGTGCATTTCAGCGAGGGAGAGATTATGATCCGTTTGGATTCCAAAGAGTCAGAGCTTATGCTCCGTTCATCACGCAGCGGATTCCAGACACTGATTGCCTCCGTCCTTCCCGACATTCGGCTGGATTATCCCGAATTTCTGGAGCAATTTGAAGCTTGGTTCGATGCCCTTGATCCGGAACAGCCGCTGCCTGGACCGCCCGATTTCGATCATCGTCCGTTACACCGGTTTCTGGCATCCAAAGGAGTGTTTGACCGCTATTATCAAATCAAAAGCAGTGAAC
>SLQC01000036.1 GCA_007131625.1 Balneolales bacterium
ATTATTATTTCTTCAAAATAACGGCAATGGAGCCTGTTTCGCCATACGATTCAAGTTCGACCAGATCACCGCCCTGAATAGTATCCCCGGTTGCCCATTGTGCATCATCAGTGACTAACCATCGAACGGTAAACTCATACGGATGTTGACTCAGGTCAAGATTGACATTCCCGCTTTTCGGGAAGTAAATAACATATTTTTCTCCATCTTCCGCCGCGAGATATGCTTCATTTTCATCAGCGTTACGTAACAAATCCATTTGTGGTGAAACTTCCCACATTTTTACCAACTCTTCAAGTTTGCGGATCGTTTTAATGCTGTTCACTGCAGGCTGACCAAGTCCTAAACCGGCAACAGGCCGGTGAAATCGACTGGATGCAAACCCGCCAAGCACATTACGATAAAACGTTTGTATGGAATGCTCAGAGTTTATTCCCCTGCGAAGCCAGCGTTCAAAATTGTCATTACCATATATTTTTGTGCTGTTTACCGGTCTGGGATCGTCTTTGATATAATCGAAAACATATTGGGCATTATCCCAGTTAAGACGGCCTGTATTATGACTGTTTTGTGAAATGTCGATATATCCGTATCGGTCAGGATGGTCTAACGTACGCTTGTGTATTTCCGATTTCACATCCCAATCATCCCACATTTGGGTAACGTATGTATCTTTTCCCTGTGCATTTTCCTGAATAAAGTCCGCCCAAAATGTGGCCCATTCTTCCGTACCACTTGTTTCATTGTCAATACAATAAAGAACGTTATCATAGTTAAGTGAAATGGACAAGATTTTTTCAACGAATTTTTTTTGGAATTCGAGTACTGTTTCGTTGTTATTCAATGCAGGAACAGTGAAAAAAAAGGGTTGTACATTTTCCCTCCAGGCTGGTTCGGGATAAATACTGTCCAGATTTGATTCACGGAACGTATAATTACTATTATTTCCGGGATTGTAAGGATTGGTCAGCCAATGATCTTGTGAATGGTCAAACCGGTCCCATATTTCAATTTGAACTATGATATCCCGTTCACTGGTGAGTTTTAGCATATGCTCAAACCGGAGCCAATATTCTTCATTCCATTGATTCAGATCATATTGACCATCCGGGGTCATAGCAAAAGCCCGTTGATTACCTTGATCCCGGTCACTCATGGTATTGCGGATATAATTGCCTCCGACGTCTTGTAAGCTGTCCAGATGCGATTGTAAATGATGTATTTGAAAAAGATTGTCCATAACGGTCCCACCCAATAAAAGAACCGGCTCTCCTTTATACTGCCAGTAACGGGGGTTATTGATATAGGGCTGTATCCGATCCGGATCCCGAGTGACCTTTTTACCATTCTCCAATTGCTGAAAGGCGTTGTATGACTCCGTGATTAACTCTTTTCGCAGTTCGGAATCATCTGCGGGATCATTTGAATTGCCTGCAGAAACTGCCAGTGATAAAAAAAGAATGATGAATAAGTTACCGATAGTAAAATTCATTGGATTATACTGTTTATGTATTTCGTTTTTGATTATTTATTTATAATCAATAGTCGACACCGGACCTGCTTTACCCCTATTGAACTGGTTATTTTTAGGGTCGTTTGCTTTACTATATTTTCTTGAATCCGGATTGTACTGCCATTCTATACACATGTATGTGTGTAACTCCTGGCTTTACCGTTAGCTTGATGATCTTATAATGAAATAATTAAATAGCCGGAAAAGTGACGTTCTTCAAATGAACCGGATCATCCGATGGCTATGATTATGGAAGTCGGATTGCAGGTTTATTCCTCTAAATAGTTCCTGGAAAGTTCTTTCCTGATGTATTTCAGTGCACTACCCATCTGATTTTCAACTGTTTTAATACTGATGTTCATAACCTGGGCGATTTCCTTGTAACTCAATTCGTATCTTTTGTGCAAAAGGAAGACCATGTATCTTTTTTGAGGCAATTTACGAACCACTGACCATATGTTATTTTTTAATTCATTTTCATCTATCTGCCTGTCCAGATTATTTTCCGTCTCGTCCAACATCACACTATACCGTTCCATCATATTCCGTCGGCGTCTATCTTTTTTCATAACAGTCATTGACATTTTAATCACTGCCTGATACAGATAAGGTTTAAGTGGTCCGACCGGATTCCAGTCGGCACCTCGTTCCCATAAACTGATCAATACTTCATGAGCGATTTCCTTGCCCATATCGTAAGAACCCACATAATCCGCTGCTACAGATGACAACATAGCATAGTATTTCAGAAACACTTTTTCGAAAGCCTGCTCATCCCCTGAGCGAATACCTTCAATCAAGTTTTTTTCCAAATCCTTATGTAAGTGATTATTGTTCATAAATCAAACATGGCAGAACTGCTACCTGTCGACAGAAATGAAATTGACTCTTCCAAATAGAATGATTTGTTATTGGGCAGTGTTCTCCTTAACAAATCTGATAGCCGGAAACTTTTGAAATCCATGAAGTAAAAATTGCAAAGCATCTTAGGCACATATATAGATATAATAACAGAATATGATCAAAAAACAATAATCATAATAATGAAGCCACCCGTTCAATGAGGTCGGGGAGTACTTGTGGAAGCCAGAGGGTGACAGGGGGAATGAATGCAACGGCTATCAAAACGGCGATCATGGCCCCGAGAAAGGGAAACATGGGACGCACCACTTCATGAATCGGTATTTTTCCTACACTGCATGCAACAAACAAGGTTACTCCGACAGGCGGTGTGGACTGACCGATGCCAAGGGCTGCAACAACCATCACACCGAAATGAACTGGATCCATACCGAGCTGTCCGACTGAGATAGGCATAAGAATAGGAACCAGAATAAACATGGCAGGAGTCAGATCCAGAAAAGTCCCGATAGCGATCATGATTGCCAGCATGAAAAGGGTAATGATATACCGGTTTTCGGTCAGGGCAAACAGTGACTCGGCTATGGCGGCCGGTGCATGTTCCACCGTCAGAAGCCAGGCAAAAGGAGTGGCGGCACCTATCACAATAACCACGATACCGGTAATTTTGCCCGTGTCAACCAGAATCGGTCCCAGATCTTTTATCCCCATATCGCGATAAATCAACAAACTCACCAGCAAAGAGTATACAACGGCGATAATGCCGGCTTCCGTGGCGGTAACAAATCCTCCCATAATCCCGCCCAGGACAAAGACGACAGCCAGCAATGCCGGCATGGCATTCCAGAACTCCCGTCCCAGGCGCCGGAATGAAAAAGGGGCATGTGATACGGTATGTTTCTGGATTCGGGCCGTGAAGTAGCTTACCAACATGAGGGCCAAACCGATTAATATGCCGGGAAGAATACCGCCCATGAACAGGTCACTGATGGATATGTCACCGATATAGCCCATGAGAATAAGAGGGATCGATGGCGGTATGATGATGCCGATGGAACCGGCTGTGGCCTGAAGAGATGTGGCCGAGCCCCGTGAAAATCCGGATTTCATGATGGCAGGTATCATTACCGATCCGATTGCCGCCGTGGTTGCTACTCCGGAGCCTGTTTACGTTTAAAAGACTTTGCACAGGCTCTGTATTTACCAAATTTACCGGTGTCGGCAGATATGTTCCGGCAAAAGAAGGCTCAAAGCTCAGAAAAATTGCCCGTTTTAC
>SLQC01000169.1 GCA_007131625.1 Balneolales bacterium
TCACCATAGCGAATCACTTCGATATTGTGATCGATCGCCTGGTTTCGTACATCGGGATCCGTATGACTCAAAGACCCGTATTTGTAGGAATACTTTTGACCGGGTTGATCCTGAAACGTATTGGAATTTACGGCATCAAAACCCAGGCCGATTTCACCCGCCAGTTCATTTATCGCAGCCGTATCTTCGGGGATATCCCATGGAATATGCAGCGAAATTGCCCCGGCCGACCGGGTCAGTGCGTGCAACAATCCGACATCCTCGATCTTCTGTTCAAGATTTCCCGGTTCCCCTCCAATGGAAAATCTTCCAAAACGGGTTCCACCCGCTCCCAGAGCCCAGCTTGGAACGGCAATCTGAAAATCAGACAATTGCCGAATGATTTCTTCGGTGTTGATGTTTTTTGCTTCCAGCCGGCGGGACAAAAAATCAAGGGAATCGTTATGGTCGTTCGACTCCTTTTTGTTATGTGTTTCGATTTGTTCTTTGCGAATTCTCATATATAACGGGAAACAACCTAAAGTTTTTTCTCCTTCATCCAGAAGGGGGCTGATCCGAACCACAGCAGCATCCCTGCCACCATTAGTGAGGCATGCATATCAAATGAGATGATATCATTGAAAACGAGAACAGACGGTACTACCGTCAGTACAAGTCCGGTAAAAGAGAGTAATTTCAGAATCAGGTTCATATGTTTAAATTTTCTGATTTATAATGTCCATGCCGTATTTAATCTTGCTCCTGTGAGTCGGGTTGCCGTCATGGCCAATTCATGTCGTTTTATTTTATCTCATAAACGCTTCTATCAATCCGCCATCAACCGGTATGATATGTCCGGTCGTATTTTCCAATCGGGAACCGAGCAACAGGTAGATAGCTTCCGCTTGCTGTGCCGGTGATACCGGTTTTTTGGTCAGCGTTCGGGTGGCGTAAAATTCTGCAAGTCGGTTCCTGAGCGATTCGGTCTCTTCATTTCTGTCAAACGTGATCCCATATTTATCAAGGGACGCCATCACCCGCTGACGCGGGAACATACTGCTGCCCTCGACGACGGTAGCCGGTGCTACGCCGTTAACGCGGATGTTCGGAGCCAGTTCAATCGCCAGTTCTCTGACGAGATGGTTGGCAGCCGCTTTACTGGTATCATAGGCCATGCTTCCGATCTTGGGTACAACCGCATTTACACTGGTTGTAATTACCAGACTGCCTTCAAGTCCCTGCTCCTTCCAGATCCTGGAAGCTTCATCGGCAACAAAATAAATGCCTTTTACATTGACATCAAAAGAACGCAGCCATTCTTCATCCGCGACTATGCCGTTTTCATCCGGAGTCGGAAAGAGTCCGGCGGTAACGACGATATGATCGATACCCCCATAGGCCAGAAGGACGTTTCTCAAAGCCTCCCGAACCGACATTCGATGGGTAATATCACATTCAAGGCCTGTGATATCGCCGGATCCGCTGATTCCCGATCCGGCCACACCGATACCCATTCCGATACGATCCAGAATTTCTCCGGCCGTCTCTTCCGCCGATTTTTTATGGTGATCGAGGGCCGCGACGGTTGCACCTTCACGGATCGGCCTGGATGCGAATACCTTGCCGATGCCGCTGCCGGCACCGATTACAACGACTATCCGGCGGGACAGTTCTTTTTCCGGGGGCATTCTTCTGAGTTTTGCCTCTTCCAGTGCCCAGTATTCGATATCATAGGCTTCCTGTTTGGGCAGAGCAGTATAGTTACCGACCGATTCCGCACCCCGCATAACTCCGATAGCGGCATTGTAAAACTCTGCAGTCACCCTGGATTCGCTTTTGTTTTTTCCCCAGGCGACCATCCCCAATCCGGGAATCAGAATAACGGTGGGATTGGGGTCTCTCATGGGGGGTGATTCATCCTCTTTGTGGTCGGAGTAATAGGCCTCATAATCCTTGCGATACTGATCAAGTCCGGATACCAGACTTTTCTTGAGATCGTCGATACTTCCAGTTTGCGGGTTCCAGTCCACGTAGAGGGGTTTGATTTTGGTACGCAGGAAATGGTCAGGACAGGATGTGCCCAATTCGGCAAGCCGGGGGGCATCTTTTGAATTGATAAATTGCAAGGTTTGTTCATCATCCTGAACGGTTCCGATAAATCGATTCTGCAGGCTTATCTGTCCGCGTAAAAAGGGAAGGAGTTCCGCCATCCGTTCATGGCGCTTTGCATCAGGAAGAGATTCGTACCCGGGTCCGCCGAAAGCCGATTCTCCGGGGTCGTGTTCGGCGAGATAAGCGGCAGCCCGGTTGATCAGGTCTATACTTCTGAGGTAACACTCTTTTTCATCATCCGCCCAGTTGATCAGGCCATGTCCACCAAGAATAATACCCTTGATGCCCGGGTTGTCCTTTATGACTTGTTGAAGTTTCAGTCCCAGTTCAAAACCGGGCCTCATCCAGTCCACCCATGCCATTTCATCGCCATAAATCTTCTGCATCAATGCTTTCCCGTTATCGGCGGTGGCGACGGCAATGACCGGTATCGGATGGGTGTGATCCACAAAGGCATGCGGGATAAAACTGTGCAGGGGTGTGTCAATCGAGGGTGCTCTGGGATTGAGGTTGAATGTACAATGCGGGTATGTTTGAACCATGGAATCCTCGGCGGGTGACTTCAGTCCTTTTTGTTCGAATCGGTCATAAACCTCCTGTAGTGACATCACTTTGCTCTGGTAGAGGGAGGAGAAATTGGCTTTCCCGGCCGTTCTGAGGTCACCACCGGAACCCTTGACCCACAACACTTCAACCTCCTTGCCGGTGATCGGATCGTTTTCCATCAGTTTGCTTGAGGTGTTGCCACCACCGGTATTATTGATATAGGAATCACTGCCAAGCAGATTTGACCGATAGACAAGACGTTCAACCGGATCAAGCTGATCGGCGGCGGTATCATCCCACTTGTTTTCTACTTGTCTGAAATAATTTTCGTTATAATTCATATAAATATTTCCTGTTTTTTACTTCTTAACGAATTATGGAATCACCCCCCGTCAATTCAGCCCCTTCCCGGAGGTGTTCAGGGCAGGTCGGGCCGTCTGACCGGGATTTTTCTGAAGCAGTTTACTCAATACAATATAAAGCAAAACAGCAATAAACCACCCCGGCAAACCCAGGAAGAACACTTCAACCCCAAAATAGAGATAAATAAACATACAAAGACCCAGTGTAAGGAACCACGTTAATCCGGCTGCCCAGTTGAAGACAGTGCCCGTCTTTTCGGCGTAATTACTTATAAGCCCCCATTTGTTGAAGAACATTACATCCAGAAGTATGACAGCTCCCATCGGCATCAGTACCAGTCCGTATAATGCCACAAAATCCAGCAGGTTCATCACCAGTGCGGGAAAGCATGCGATGATGGTGGTTACGAGTCCCGTAAACAGGGTCACTTTCCAACGTTTCCAGTTTGGAGTGGCCGCCTGGAATGCGAGTCCGGCACGATAAATAGTGGGATTGGCGGTGGTCCAGCCGGCGATTACCACGCAGATGGCACCGGCGACACCGGCGCTGTTGTAAGCGATCAGTCCCGGTGCTACGGCACCGGCCGCTGCCGCCATCAGGATTCCGGAAGCCATCCACGCCAGGAAGTGTCCGAAGAACATGCCGA
>SLQC01000018.1 GCA_007131625.1 Balneolales bacterium
AGTCGATCCGTTCCAGTGGCTGCGTCATACGCTGGAGAATATCAATACTACGAAGTATAAGGAGGTGCGATCCTTATATCCACAGAACTTCAAGTCAAGACGTAGTTCGTAGGATGCTTACATTGAAGAGATAGAGAAATACCTTAATATGGGTGCCCAAATGGTCGGTGAGTTGAAGTATGGATTAGCATGTGATTCCCCGGAAATGCAAAAAATATAGGCAGTTGCCCAGACCTATGAAGTACCGGTGTTGATGCATTGGCAGTATGAAAGGTACAACTTTGGTTTTGATCGCTTTTACAAGATGTTGGAGAAATATCCGAGAGTAGATTTCATTGGGCATGCTCAAACCTGGTGGGCAAATATTGACAGGAACCACGAGGATCAGAGTAATTTATATCCGCGCGGTTGTGTAACCAGAGGAGGATTGACAGACCGTTTATTGAGTGATTATCCGAACATGTACGGAGATCTGTCGGCCGGCTCAGGGCTGAATTCAATGACCCGAGACGAAGACCATGCACGGGGGTTTCTGGAGCGGCACCAGGATAAATTGCTTTATGGCAGTGATTGTGCTGATTCATACGGCCAAGGGGCGGATTGTCAGGGAGCCCGGACCATAAAGGCAATTCGAAGGTTATCCTCAAACAAGACTATCGAGCGAAAGCTGTTGCATGACAATTCAAAAAGTTTGTTCAGATTGTAACGTATTTTGACAATATCTTCTTCCACATTCAAGGTAATTTACAGGGTCTTCGTGCTACTCCAGTCATTTTCAGTCCAAAAAGGGTTCACTCCCTTCCTTCACAGAGCCCTTAAACGTGTAGTTTACCTGGCTTTTTTAATGGTAATCTCCTGCACTGAATATCGATACGCTGACCCTCTCACTGTTGAAGAAGCATTGCTGGACTTTCAACTGCATGAAGATTTCGAAATTGAAATTTTTGCATCCGAACCTCATGTATTGGACCCCGTGGAGATGGTTTTCGACGAGTATGGGAACGCGTATGTAATGGAGATGTCGGATTATCCGTTCAAGGCCGATGAATTGAGCGATGATGAGGTTGTGGGTCAAATCAACCAGTATCCATCCCATCCGAAGGTTGTAGAAGCAGGTGGCCGGATCCGTCTGCTTTTGGACTCCAATGGGGATGGCCGGATAGACCGTTCGTCGGTATTTGCAGAAGGCATCCGGGAAGGAACCAGTATTTTGCCTTGGGGCGGCGGTCTGCTTGTCACGTCGGCTCCTGATATACTCTATTTGAAAGATACGACCGGTGATTTAAAAGCGGATTCCAGGGAAGCCCTGTTTACCGGTTTTTCCACGTCCAATGTTCAAGCTCAAATTACGAGTCTTCGATATGGTGTTGACAACTGGATCTATGCATCCAATGACGGCCGGCCGGGAGCGGTAACATCCGGCAGGAATCCGGAAGCTCCTGCAATTTCAATGAGTGGAACAGATTTTCGATTCCGGCTGGACACGGGTGAGTTTGAGCAGGCAACAGGAGTCGGCCGGGTTGGACGAACCATGAATGACTGGGGGCACCGGTTCATGACAGCCGCTGTCCCGCACATCCGACAGTCCGTCATACCTCACCGGTATCTTAATCGGCACACTCATTTACTTCCGGGGAGTGCTATTGAAAATATAAATGATCATGGGCTGACCTTGTTTCAGTTGACACCGGCCCCCTACTGGCGGAAAAAACGCAGTGCACGCCGCCAGCAACAGTATGATGAGGCGGGTCTCGACAGAACGGAAGATGTGAAAGGTGAGTTTACGGGGGCCACAGGCGGGACCATTTATGCCGGACAGGCTTTCCCCAAGGAGTATTACGGGAATGTTTTTACGGGTGAGCATGCCGGTAATCTGGTACATCGTGATGTACTGACCATACGTGACGACAGCCCTGTCTATATTGCAAGTCGTCATGAAACGGAAATGGACAGGGAATTTCTGGCATCGACAGATCCCTGGTTTCGTCCCACAACATTTACCGTAGGTCCGGACGGCTATCTGTATGTGATTGACATGTACCGGCAGCACACCGAGCATCCGATTGCCATACCGGAAGATTTGAAAGTAAATCCGGATGTGGACTTTACGCAGGGGCTCGAGCACGGCCGTATATACCGCATTGTGCCAAAACGGAGTGTGCCCAATCATGAAACCCCGGCGGCTAACCATTCTGCGAATCTGAAAGAGATGAATCCCCGGCAATGGGTGGATCTGTTATCCCATCCGGGACAGTGGTGGCGGCTTACCGCCCAGAGGCTTCTGGTGGAGCGGCAGGACACCTCGATGGTTCCTGCCGTTAGAAACAAACTGTCCGGCCATGAAGATCCCAGAGCACGGCTGCACGCCTTGTATGTTCTGGAGGGACTGAACTCACTGGACATGGAAACGGTCCGCATGGCGATGGACGATCCTCATCACGGTGTTCGCGAACACGGAATGATATTGTCGGAGAAATATCCGGAACTCCTTGCCAGACTGGTTGAAGGAGCGACCGATCCTTCCATCCGGATTGCATTTCAGGCAACACTGAGCATGGGAGAATTCACTGGAGATCAGGTAGTTTCCACTCTGGCTGATGTGGTGGAAGAATATGGATACGACTCCTGGTTTCGAACAGCCGTAATTAGTTCTCAGGCAGGCTCATCCGTTGAATTGTTGAAGAATCTGCAATCCAGGGACTCTTTTTTCCGGGAAGATGCCCCGTGGAAATTGGATATTCTGAAGGACCTCACCTTTGCCGCGGGATCCCGTGGACTGGCAGATGAGGTACACTTCGTTTTGGATGCTATCCAACTGAAACTTGACCGGGATAAGACTATGCAAGTTGCGGGACTGGACGGATTGGCTCAAGGATTGGAAAGACATGACGATGTAAGTGCCAATTTGAAAAATTTCCTGCAAAAGATGATTGAGCTGGAATCTGCTGATAACATCTCTGCAAATAATATCAATGAGTTAGTCGATATTCTCAGAGAAATATATTCAGATCACTTATAATGAGCCTCTCATCACGATGAATTAACTTGTTCTTTTCAAAATCTATGGAGTAAACTCAAATCGACTAATGTAGAAACTGATAAATTATTGAATAACTATGGATAAACAGACAATAAAGGCATCTGGAAAAAACGAATTTATCGTTACAATGACGAAACTTAAATTTTCGCAGCGAAAATTAATGCAACGTTTCTTTCAAATCAGTTCTGTTATTTTGGGCACAGGATTCATTGGTGGATGTGGACGGGAAGAGGATGCTTCAGCAAAAAGGGAGCAGAATGGAGAACTGGCAGGTTTTGGTGATCATTGTGATGATCTGTCTCATGTGAACCGAAGTGAAATCGCTAAACGTGATATTTATGGATATGTGGAGAAAACGCCATATCCGGAATACAGGTGTGATAACTGCAGCCTGTATATTCCATCGGAAGTCGGTGAAGAATGTGGTGGATGCGTCCTGTTTGAGGGACCAGTTTATGCGGGCGGATATTGTGATTACTGGGCACCTGAGGCATGAATGTAAGGATTTTCAGTCTGTCGACTTTCTTGTACTGATATCTCAGCTTGGGTGCTTCGCAACGTGAAATATTATCTGCAACCATTTGGAGTTTTTTTAAAAAATGCTGGTAGCACCAAAAAATGTTATCTTGACAAAGTGTTATCATATACTGATATGATTTTAGTTTTAAGATTTTTTCGAGAAAACATTTTGAGAAACCATAATGAATTTAATTAAATACACCTCGCTCTACTTTTTTGTAGTCCTGTTACTTTTCCTGGTGGCCAATCCGATTCAGGCTCGGGAAGCATTTGCAGTCGATACTCCTGATCGCCTGGAATTGCTCAAAGACTATGCCGACCGTGTTTTGGAAACCGGCCGCGATCAGTGGAGCGGCCAAAACACTCCGCTTTTTACCGACGGGGTCAATGTAGACACGGGCGATCCGGTAATCTGGATCCATCAAAGCGGCCGGCAGTATCAAATCTCCAATATGGCCAGTCAGCAAAATCTTTTTCGCTTTTTTACCGGCTTAAGTAATCTTACCGGAGACGATCGCTACAAGGATGCGGCGAAAGAGGCCATCCGGTACATGTTTGACAATTTCAGCACCGATAGCGGCTTACTGCGCTGGGGCGGGCACCAGTTTGTAGATATCGGTACGCTTCAGGTTGCCAATGACTTTGACTCCAACAGCCACGAATTCAAAAACCACTTTCCTTTCTATGAACTGATGTGGGAAGTGGATGAGGAGGCTACCACACGCTTTTTGCAAGCATTCTGGAATGCACATATTACCGACTGGAGCGTCCTGGACATGAATCGTCATGGCAGCTGGTCAGCAGCACTCCCTGAGAATCTCTGGGACAACGAATTTGGAGATCCGGAACCTTTTTTTGAGGGCGACGGCCTTACATTCATCAATGCCGGTTCCGATCTTATTTTTGCCGGTGGAATGCTCTACCAGTTAAATGGCGAACAAGGTGCTCTTGATTGGGCTCATCGCCTCCACGATATGTATGTGGCAGCCCGTCATCCCGATACCGGATTGGGGGTTTATCAATATAGCAAACCGGAGCGTAAGAGAGAACTTCCTGACAACGATGATCCTATACCTACGTCGTCCTCTTACGGAGACCGGGCTGAAAATCAGTTCGGTCCTGAATACGGCGAATTAGCTAGAGAAGGCTGGGTCATGTGGGGAGGCCGTATCAAATCCATCTATGTAAACAATGGATTCATGCAGCTCGGTCTGGCTGAATCCATGGGTGAAGCTGGATCAGAATTCCTCGAGTCAACCGCAGCGGGACTGCGGGCCCTGGTCGAACAATCATATAATCCTCAGGAAAATCATTTCCCTCCCATGTGGGCCGATGGAACAGATCTTACAGGCCAGACCATGCCACGTTATGGATATTATTGCCGCTACGACCGGGGTTGTGATCTTTCAACCGCATGGCAACCGCTTAGAGCGGATATGGAGTTTTTTATGACTTACGCCAGAGCTTTTCGCTTGACAGGTGAAGAATTATTCTGGGAGACGGCAAGAAATATGGCTCAAGGCTTGGGTCTGGGGGAAGTAGGCCAGCAGCCAGGAGTCGGGGTGGCCTTGAATATGGACGCAGAAGGATCCAACTACCAGGAAATATTTGCATTGCTTGAGCTATATCGCGCCGCACCACATCCTGAGTATCTGGAACGGGCTCAGATTGTTGCTGACAATATCATCGATTCAAAGTATCATAACGGGTATTTCCTTCCATCAGGAGATCATGTCCATGCCAATTTCAATACCCTTGAGCCATTGGCCCTGTTGACTTTGGAAGCCGTACTGCAAGGTGAAGAGGAAAGCGTTCCCGCACATATGATCAGCCGTGGCTATATCCATGGAACCTTTGGTAATCAGGGCCGCACCTACGATACTAATGTAATATGGCCCATGACGCGGGAAGATCTGTATGATTTTGTTCCGGCCAAAGTAGAAACCGTTTACCCCAAGTTTAACATGACGGTACCTACGCAACCTGTTTTTGAATGGAAAGCAGTAAGCTTCGCCAAAGGATACCGGTTTCAAATCACCTCCTCCAATTTTTCTGAAATTCTGAAAGACACGTATGTCTACAGTACTTCCTTCGAATATCCCGAAGAACTCGAACCGGGGCAAAGCCACCGCTGGAGAGTCCGTGCATGGAATAACAAACTGGGTCCCTGGAGCGATGACATCATGTTCCATACACATGGACCAACCTCGGCAGAAACTGATCAGGGCATTCCCTCACATTTCCTGCTGGATCATAACTATCCCAACCCGTTTAATCCGGTTACTGCCATTCAGTATGGATTGCCGGTCAGAGCACAAGTCACACTGCGCGTTTATGACCTGTTAGGACGGGAAGTGGCGGTTCTGGTTAACGGTGAACAACAAGCCGGTTATCACAACGTGGTGTTTGATGCCGGGGCACTATCCTCGGGTATGTTTCATTATCGTATGGAAGCCGTTCCTGTCGCCGGCTCTGACCAGGAAAAATTTATACAGACCCGGAGCATGACACTGATCAAATAGATAAAGGGCAGGTTTCCCGGTAACCGAGTCTTCGTCCTTTTGCCATTCACCAGCTTACCATTGTATTGCGACGCATAATTTGTAGAATCTCATTATTGGGATCCACCTGAACACTGCCCCGGCTTACTTCGGTTCCCTCCGGCACAGGCAGCTTTATATCCGTCCATCGTGGCACCAAATCCAATGGAGCTTCCAAAGACGGTACACGGGCATGACTTACAAGCTTTCCGTTTGCGTCCCTGAGCTCCAGAATTGTTTCCGGAGCAGCTATAGCACCCAGACTGTGAACGCGAACGATTACTTCGTCATCATTAATTTGAATATCATCCCGCCCTATTCCGAGATCAGCCCGTTCCCAATATCCGTGGGCGGCCGGTTCGACAAGCTCCATGGTGATAATGGTATGTTCACGCGGCTCAAAAGTTAATTCAAGTACAGATCCCAAAGTTATTTCAGCCGTGAATTCTGTTACATCTGTATCTATGCTCTGGTCACCGGTAGTATCGCGTCCTTTTCGAATCCTCCAGCGCCCCGGAATAACATCTTCAAAAGCCATTTCGGCAACGCGCAGTTGCTGATCCAGGTTATAAGCGATTATGTCGATGCTTCTTTCATTTGCTGATGGCAGAAAAATGGCTAAACTTTCAAAATTACCCGGTTTTTGAATATTCCATCTTACATAATTTTGCGGATAGATATTATTAATCCGCTGCATGGCAACGCCACCAATACGATCTTGCTGAATCGCATCCTGATCGGAAAGAATACGATCAATCCATATACTCCCTTTGGTGTGAATGTATTCGCGGACACCCAGTCTCTTTATCTCTTCAGTATATCGATCAACCAACTTTTCCTGGTCAAATTCGCGGGTCTTTTGAACTCTGTGTGCGACAATATCCAGATATTTCTCATCTCCACTGAATTGATAAGCGGCCAGGAAAACGGGCCAGGTTCCCCGTACCTGCAAGCCATAAGATCCCCGTACTTCACCGGTTTCAAAATGGATTCTGGCGTTGATATTATTCTCATCATCGGCGTATGCTATGAGTGCATCAGCCATTTCAATCACCATTTGCCTTAAATCTGGGTTTCCATTGTATCTGGCAACCAGATAAAGAGGGTGCAAGATGTGATATGCCCAGGGGTCTGACCATAGCCAGGGATCCTCTTCCGCAATTAGTGTACCACTATAGTAACGGGATCGAAAGAGGCGATGACCATCGGGATTCTTCTGTACTATATCTTCTAAAAGTCGCTTTGACGTTTCCATAGCACGATTTATATGCAACGGCGTCCCGTGATCAACAAGCTGAAGCTGACCTACCACCTGTATGCCCTCTTCATATACGTGAAGTTCATCTGTCTGAATGGTCGACAGACCGTTAGTAAACAGTGGCAGACTCATTTGTTTGAGTGGTGCCTCATATGGCTCCCGGTCCTGGTCGTAGTAGGAAGTCATATGAAGTAGCAGCGATTCCAGAATCTTTTCGGGGTGGATTCCTACAAGCGCAGTTCCAACAAGCATGTTTGTGAAATCACCGTCATCAGACAACCCACCACCAAATTCACCATTACTTATCTGCCGTTCGTCGATATAATGCATCACCACCCTTTCCAAATGCCTCAGATATTCGACCTGCAAATGAGCCCATTCAGGAATACCTTCAGGAGCTTCAGCGATGTCATATTCCGGTCTGTTTTCAGGTTCAGGTGACACCCAGTACCAGTATGCCCTGGCAAGCCAATGGCCGGGATCATGCTTCAGCAGGTCATGTACATCAGCATGAAAACGGTTATAACTGTTGAGTCTGGGTGATCGTGGATTTTCCTCCACATTATGGGCATGCAGATCACGCAACTGTGTAAATCGGTCCTTGATGTGCTCAGTAAGAGCTTCCTGCCCGGATGTGTAGACCAGTCGCACACGGGCACCCTCCAGCAATTCCGGCTTGAGATCAGCACTGGCTCCGGCAAGCGAAATATACAGCGCCCGGCCTTCCGGCAGCATGCGGTCCCGTGTATCGATCCAGAGCGTATGAACCTGCCCCGGCTTCACCGAAAAACTAAAGTCGGCAAGATCTCGCATCTGCCACAGTGGATCTTTGACCCGCAAGTTAAGCGGGACGACATCTCCATGGGTTGGAATAACATCGAGTGCCGGAAGCTCTATCTCTATTCCGTCCAGGCCGCCCTCTATCTGGCCTGAATACGGAATCAAAACATGAATAAACGGATGCGTCGGATCCGGAAGCTCAATCGTGTCCACAGGCGGTGTCTCCCCTTCCGGAACCCCCACCATCATCGCCCGCTCATCGAACGGATACCGGCCATGAATAAATCTGGCCACCTCTTCCAAAGCTTCGTTTTGCAAATTACGGGGAGCCCTGGCCAGTGCAAACGATTCACTCATCCGCCCGTGTGGTGCCCGGCCTTCCTCCACATTATAAACCATAAACGACCCGATCGGCTCTTCAATGAGAGCATTGTCAAACCGGATGATCCCTCCCTGCTTTGTTTCTTCGAGGCGGTGGTACGATTTAACCTGTTGCTTCGAGCGAACGGCGAACGTATGATCATAAGGGTGATCACTTTCATGGGTCAACTGGCCCCAGGCTTTACCCCACATTTCTATATGATTCCACGATTCACCTTCCGGTACATGAAACCGCACGGTTTGTCCGCTCATTGAATAACAATCCCAGTCAGGCAATACAAAATAATCGTAACGACCGGGGAGCCGCGACATATTATACACTCCGGGCCAGGTGGTTTCCCGTATCCCGTCGTTGGCTTTCCAGTACCATCGTTTGATATCTGTCGCATCATGAATCTCCACTTTGCGCACCGATGTATGATCGGATTTAAGCAGTGGCGGGGCTTGATTCGGAAGGTTCCATCCATGGCGTGTCCACCAGGCATCACGCCAGCGACGATTATCCAGATCCCGCTGCAATTCAGGGATCTCTGAGGGCGTTTCACCGCGGGCCAGGTCAGTAATATTTTCATCCGACAACATCCGATCGTAGATGCGTAACTCTGCCAAATCCCCGCCTCTTTTAAAATTATAGCGACTTTGGACCTGATATGGACTGATGATTCTGGAATGGGGGCCGAACTGATCCAGGCCCGAGTCATAAACTTTTCCGACAACCGAACTTTTCTCTGCCAGTTCACCGTTTATGTACAATCGAATGCCTACCGTCTCATCCCATGACAAGGCAATGTGGACCCACTCATCCGGATCGGGAAAATCATCCAAAAAATGAGATACACGTGTTCGTGTCAATCCCACATCCGTTACAAAGGCATCAAATCCCGAACCATTGTAGTCGATTCGCAGCCATACCATGTCCCAGCTCGAATGATCGGCATAACCAACCCGAAAAACAGGGAATTCGGTCGACCCCACTGGATAGCGTGAACGCCAGAAAAAGGAAAGTGTCCCACGCTGGGTATATATATTGCCCGGCGCCCAATAAGATAAAAGCTGCGAGTCATCTGCTTCAATGGCTTTGCCATGTGGTCCATCATCTGTCACCCGCACATCGCTCAAAAAGTTGGGCAGGATTTGGCCGCCTCCACTGAAATCGGCTGAAAGATCCTGATCACCCGACAGATGAAACAGCAATCCAGGTTCGGGTGATGTGAAGAATCCCACAGGTTGGCCGGCCATATGACCGGGAGTCGGTTCCGGAGCCTGTTCAACCACACCATCCTGCGTCAGAAATGCCATGGAGATGGCTAGAAGTAATAACGACATAGTACTTTATTTTAAAAAATGTTAGGTGTAACAAGTTGAAATTATCACGGTATTTTCAAGTATAACATACATAGGTATTATAAAATGTTTCGGTCATAGTTTAATGAAATGTATTGATCATGGATAATCCTGAAGTCACATTGAGCACCCTTGGAAATGGTTATGCGTCTGTGTTTCAGTAGTTGCTTCCATGGATATTTCAGTAAACCATCTATCTATATTTGCAAATTTGAAATGCATGGACACTGGCGAACAACGCAATAAAATATATAAGATAAAAACACTCATCCCATTGTACTGATGTGACTTATAAATAATTACCAGTTTGTCTTAACAGGACATAAACAGTAAATGATAATAAAATTTTCGGATCTTTATCATATATTGTTTTATTGTTTTAATTTTTTTTAAAATCTGTTGTGCGGTACACTGGATGGCAGGCGTTGCCGCGTGATTGTATTGCGTAAAAATCCGTTTCAAACTCCGAGGCATTCTGCACATATAATAAACTGCAACCATAACGTATTGAATACCCCTAAAATAAGACTAAATTTTGATTGAAGTACAATTTGCTGAAGTATAGTTTGACTGAAGTATAGCTATTAATTTGACTGAAGTATAGCTATTAATATGCCAAGAGTGTATCTTCCGCTGTTCCAAAAGAGTGACTTACATCTAAATTAACACTATGCGCTTTCATACTATTCTGGTACTAGCAATACTTACTCTTCTTTTTCTGGCTCCCCGCACTCAAGCTCAGCTTGGTGACGCCGGTGATATTCTACGTGGGGGAGCGGAAGATGCGAATCTATTGATCGAAAACTACCTGCAACCGTATGCCTCCGGTTTTGGCGCCGGTCTGAATTCCGGCTGGTTCAATACCGCCAAACCTTATGGAATATTAGGATTTGATCTCCGGGCAGGAGCTTCATTCGCATTTGTTCCGGATGCAGACCTTTTTTTTGATATTTCTGACCTGACGTTTCAATCATTGGAGCATCTCGGCGGCCCAATGGAGTCACCCACAGTTGCCGGAGATGATACTGATGGTGCTATACTCGGACAGACTTATACCTATAATCACCCTCTTACGGGCTTGCCGGTAACCGAAGAACTGTTCAGTTTTACCATGCCTCCAGGTACCGATTTTCCCTATGTACCCGCTCCTATCGGACAAATCAGCGTAGGCCTTATTAATGATACGGAAATAAGTCTGCGCTTTATGCCTACCATTAACATATCCGATATAGGAAGTGTTGGACTTTGGGGAGCCGGTGTAAAACACGGCGTGAACCAGTGGATTCCCGGTGGCAGTATATTGCCAGTGGATATTTCCGTTCAACTCGGCTATACGAGCCTGACGGCGGACGCGTCCCTTGAAGTGGAACCTGAAATTGATGGCGACACAGAGAATCCGTATCGCGCTTCCACATGGGACGGACAAGGAATCGAAATGAAGAGTTCAGGGACTACGTTTAATGTGCTGGTTGGAAAGTCACTTCCCGTACTTTCCGTTTATGGAGGGGTTGGGCTTCAATCATCTACAACGACCATTGCTACACCGGGCAATTACCCTTTGACCGTTCCCAATCCCGATTATCCGGAAAAAAGCAACAATACAAAAAGGGTTGAAAGCCTGGAGTCTCCGATTGATCTGAAACTCAAAGGCGACAATTCAGCTCATGCACTCGTCGGAATGCGGGTTCGATTGACTTTCCTGACCTTCAGTGCATCATACACAATTGCCAAGTACCCTGTTGTTAATGTGGGTGTGGGTCTAAGTTTCCGATAAGTGGACCATGTCGAAATATCAGCGACCGTAATCATCCTGAACCCGAACAATATCATCCTCGTCGGACGGATTCGCGGGATCAGTGTGTTTCCAGATTTCCGCGACGACTCCCCATTCATCCGTACCAATCAGACGATGACGTTTTCCTTTTTCAAGTTCCACAACGGAACCGGCGGGCAACAGACGCGCTTCGGCCTGTTCGTCAGTATCACTTATGGCAACAGCCACCCGGCCTCCGACCACTTTCCAGATCTCCGAACGGCGATGATGAAACTGCCATGAAAGGCGCTTGTGCGGTGCAACCAGCAGTATTTTCGGGCTGAGTTTGTCAAATCCATCGAAATCTTTCAGGTTTAAATGTGGAAAAAAAACTTGAATAAATTCTAGTACTTGTGATTCCTCAATCACAAAATATCCACCCCACGGCCGGGATCCGTCATGATCTGCAATTTTTAAACCTGCCCCGGTCAAATACGATCGGATTTCATCAAATACTTTTTCTTTCGGGGTGTCATCTGAAAACCGAATCATATGGCAATCGCACTGGTAAATTGATTAATGGTCTGCATTGATTATTGAACGGGTTTGAATTTTGGCTGGTATCATTTATTGATATGTTTGCAGAAGCTGAATGATCTTGTCCAGTTTGCGCTCCATAAGGGAAAAATCCCCTCTCGCCTCGACATTCAACCGCAGCAACGGTTCGGTGTTTGATGCTCTTAAATTGAAACGCCAGGAATCAAATTCCATAGCAAGTCCATCCAATTCGGATACCGTCCCCCCTTGTCCGTCGAAATGTATCTTCATCTCTTGCAGAACCTTATCCGGGGACTCCCGAATGGTAAAATTACGTTCACCACTAACCGGATACCGATTAAATGCGTCATCAACCAGAGCTGACAACGGCTTCCCGGCGGTGCTCAACAATTCGAGCATCAACAGAAAAGGAAGCACTCCGGTATCACAATACCAGAAATCCCGGAAATAGTGATGGCCAGACATTTCTCCTCCGTATTCTGCCTTTTCTTTGCGCATTTTCTGTTTGATAAAGACGTGCCCTGTTTTACTGATCACCGGTTTGCCACCGTGTGCCCGGACCGTCTCTATGGTGTTCCAGGTCAGACGGGGATCGTAAATGATCTTGCTACCCGGCTTTTTCTTCAGAACCTGTTGCGCCATCAGTCCGACAATATAGTACCCCTCGATGAACCGTCCGTTCTCATCGAAAAAGAAACACCGGTCGAAGTCTCCGTCAAATGCCACTCCGAGATCGGCGTTAGACTGCACAACAGCCCGGGATGTATCATCACGGCATTCCGGAAGTAGCGGATTAGGAACACCATTGGGAAAGTTTCCGTCCGGTTCGTCATACATCAAATTGCATCGACAAGGAAGACGCTCCGTCAAGGCCCGGATGGTAGGACCAGCCGCACCGTTTCCACAATTGACTATCACATTCAGAGACTGGTTGATAGGTTCCCGAACCAGGCCTGCCACGTAATCTACCAGTTCCAAAGTGACGTCACGCCGTGCATATCTGCCTTTTCCCGAGCTGCGAACGGGTGTAAAAGGTCCGTTATTCGCCACCATGTCCTTTATTTCCGCAAGTCCGTTTCCGGTGCCTACCGGCACAGCATCTTTGGTGACCATCTTGCAGCCGTTATACTCTTTGGGATTGTGGCTGGCGGTGATCATTATTCCACCCTCGGTTTTATATGTTCCAGTGGCGAAATAAACCGTTTCTGTACCACATAGTCCAAGATCCATCACATCTACCCCCATTTCACGTAAACCTCCAGTCAGTGCGGCAGCCAAATCGGGACCTGAGAGGCGGGCGTCGTAACCGATAACGACTTTTTCAGGCTTAAAATGTGAAGCAAAAGCTTTGGCAAGCATTACCATAAATGGTTCATCAATCTGCCCGGGGTATACCCCTCTGATATCGTAGGTCTTGAAAGCGGAAACATCTCTAACCATGAATATTGTATTTTAATTTTTACCCTGAATCTG
>SLQC01000061.1 GCA_007131625.1 Balneolales bacterium
GGGCATAACTTCTGCCGCGAACCACCTCGGACGGATTATCCGGTATGGTTCCCTGTAAACCCATTACCGGGAAGAGGTGTCCATGGACATATTCAACAGGCCGGTCATGAATTTCGGCCCATGCCGGATCCAGCATCTGAACTTCTACTCCCGTAGGAAAAGGTCTGTCTTCAAATGGTACGCCATCGGCCCAAATAAATACTCCCGAGTTGCCTCCCTCTTCCATAAAACGCCACTCAATATCCAGAATAAAGTTTTCATACTGCTTCTCGGTGCGCATAACACCGATTGGATGACCCGAACAGACCAATAACCCGTCTTTAACTTTCCAGGTATCTTCCGATGTATTAATGTCAACAAAGCCATTCAGGTCCTTGCCATTAAAAACGGGCTTGAAGACAGGGATGTCATCATCCGTCGGTGCCGAGAGTTTTCGCATCAAATTTGTGCCCGATGAAGCGGTAACCATGGCAGAGGCCATTAAGGCATGCTTTGTAAAATCTCTTCTATTCATAAAACAACTCCTTGATTTACTTTATAAGTATTCTTTATAAGTATTCCTGTACAAGCAACTGCTACACAAGTCTGTTTGTCGGTGTCGGGGTGGTTCCCACCACAGTGGATTTTCCGGAATTCCAGGAATATCCGGGTATTAAACTCGCAGCTCCTTTGCTACTAAAGGTACCAAGAGCAAAGTCGGAAATGAACCTTCTTCTACCTTTTTCCTTTTTTTTCATGATGTGCTAATTGCTCGAATTATCGACAGTATACATAGCAGTAGGTAAGGTATTGAATGTCAAAATAAGTAATGGTACCTGCAGGATATGCTTTCTTAGTGCAAGATTGAAATGAACAAATCGTATAAACTTCCCAACATGGGTGAATATACAAAAAAAATACTTGGAAATGGGAGGTTTGGTGGTTGTCTAATTGCCATTTGAGTGCTAATTTGGCACAATGATCAAAAAGTGATTATCGATCGCGAAAAATGTTTCACATAACCGATCGTGTAACGTAGTGTCGCGGAATGATCAGACCGGATATCCGGGGACGCCCCGGAATTCATGGCAGCTTATAATTGATTTGAAAGCACAAAAGTTACTCACCGGTGAAGATCTCGACCGCATATGCATGCGGCTCGCTCATCAATTTGTGGAACCCTTTGACGAGCTGGATACCCTCGCAATTATCGGCATGCAAACCCGCGGAGTGGATATCGCCCGTAAAATCCATAGGTATATAAAGCACTTTTTTTCGGCTGATCTGCCCATGGGCGTGCTGGACACCACTTTTTACCGGGATGATTTCCGGACCAAAATGAAAATGCCGACCGTCCAGCTTACCGATATTTCATTTGATCTGTTCGGTAAAGATTTGATACTGGTGGATGATGTTTTATACACCGGCCGAACTGTTCGATCGGCAATGGAGGCGCTGATGAGTTTCGGCCGGCCCGCGAGCGTACGATTTTGTTGCATGGTCGACCGGGGCCATCGGGAGCTACCGGTTATCGCAGATTATGTGGGCTTGTTCGTGCCGACCCACCTCAACGAAGAAATTCGGGTGGAAACCATGGAACAGGACGGCCGGGAAGCCGTGATGGTTGTAACCAAAGAGGAGGAACCGCGAACGTGACAGCGCCAATGGACGAGACCTACGTTTTCTCCCACCGGCATCTGCTGGGATTGAAAGACTATTCCTGTGAAGATATCCTCCACGTGCTTGAACAGGCCGAAAAATTTCTTGAAATCCTGAATCGCCCCATCCCGAAAGTGCCTACCCTGCGAGACAAAACCATTGTTAACCTGTTTTACGAGGACAGCACACGCACACGGATTTCGTTCGAGCTGGCACAGAAACGAATGGGTGCAGATGTAGTCAATTTCTCCAGTAGTTCGTCCAGCGTACAGAAAGGTGAGTCGCTGAAGGATACCATCCGGAATATCGAGTCGATGAAGATTGATATGGTGGTGGTGCGGCACAAAAGCCCGGGTGCGGCCCATTTTATTTCACGATGTGTGGACGCAGCAATTCTGAATGCAGGCGACGGGGCGCACGAGCATCCGACACAAGCACTGCTGGATATGTTTTCGATCCGGCAGAAAATGGGTCGGCTGACAGGGCTTAAAATTGTGATCATCGGCGATATCACGCACAGCCGGGTGGTGCGATCGAATATCATCGGTCTTAATCGTCTCGGAGTGGAGGTCCGTGTGTGCGGTCCGCGTACCATGATGCCGCTATTTATCGAAGAGCTTGGCGTAACGGTATCGTACAACCTGGAAGAGTGTCTGGAGTGGTGTGATATGGCAATGGCACTGCGAATCCAGATGGAACGTCAGGGCGGCGGACTGTTTCCGTCCCAGCGGGAGTACCACGAACGGTTCGGGATAAAAAAACGTCATCTGCTGCAGTTTCCGAAATTCACGATCATGCATCCGGGTCCGATCAACCGCGGAGTGGAACTGGAGAGCGAAGTGGCCGACAGTCCGCGGGCGATCATACTGAACCAGGTTACCAACGGCCTGGCGGTTCGGATGGCGGTGCTGTACTTGCTGTCGGGCGGGAAGCGGGTGTAAATGATTCACACTCCTGCTTTTCGCCAGATCTGTTCCATATCTCGGACCATTAACAAGTTTCGAACCTTCATCATCATAACATGGAGAAAAACCGTCAATTGGTACATGCACCCGGTCCATTGTAATTTTTGTTATGGAAAATGCAGGTAAACCCGGTAAAACATATGTTATCCTGGATCTCATTATTCCTTGAACGTATACGGCAGTCGGATTTTATCCGCAATGCCATGGTGATGATTACCGGTACAGGAATTGCCCAGCTGATACCCATTCTGATCATCCCGATACTGACACGTCTTTATACACCGGGGGAAATCGGCCTTCTGGCCACCTTCATTGCATTTTTCGCCATTATTTCCATCATAGCGGGCGGGCGGTATGAATATGCCATTATTCTACCGGAGTCAGACCGTGACGGGAGCCGTTTGTTGCACATGGCCGCTTTGCTGTCGCTCGTAACCGGATTGCTGTTTTTTGCCGTCGTACTGATCGCAGGCGGATGGATTGCCCGTTCTTTCGGAGTTCCGGCCCTGGAACCTTGGCTCTGGCTGCTTCCGGCGGCTATTACGGCGCAGGGACTCTTCATGACCTTCAGTTTCGGTCTGAACCGCAACAAACGATACCGGGATATTGCCAGTGGGAAAGTAACGCAAACCGGGTCAACAGCGGTTATACAGGTCCTGTGGGGAATCGCCGGAGGCGGACTGGCCGCCCTGGTTGTCGGGAAAGTCGCCGGAATCGTGATCTCTGCCGCCTGGATGGTCTATGCATTGTACCGGTATGCCCCGAAATTCTTTATAAGGGAGACCTTCCGGGATATGGTTAAAACAGCCGGGGAATATCATAAATTTCCAAAGTACAATGCTCCCCTGGCGTTCATCAACAATATCTCCAATAACCTGCCTGTCATTCTATTCATTACCTTCTTCAGTGAAGCAGTAGCCGGTTTTTATGCCATGGCAATCCGTGCCTGCTATGCTCCCATTCAAATCATTTCCATCGCACTGGGACAGGTTGTTGCCAAAAGAATGGCCGAAATTTACAA
>SLQC01000383.1 GCA_007131625.1 Balneolales bacterium
AAATGGCGAATAAGAAAAAGGAGAGGCAGTAACTGCATCAGTTATTGCTCAGTAGACACTTGTCGTTATAGGAGTTCTGATAACAACCGCATTTTTATTTTTTATCAGAGACGCACTATTAATTGTTTTTGCCGGGGTAATTTTTGCGGTGATTATTAATGGTTTTGCAAGTATTATCCGGCGGTATATTCCGATTTCGCGTGGCTGGTCAATTGCTTCGGTGGGACTAATAACACTTATTCTTATCACTTTATTTGGATTCATCTTTGGATTGCAAATTGTTGAAGAGTTTGATCAACTAACCGAAGCATTACCTCAACAAATATCGCAATTAAGGGAAACTATCAGTGAATGGCCATTGGGTGATGAACTGATAGATGGTGAAGATGAGCAAGAAGATGAGAATGGCGAAGCAGGAGAACAGGAAGAAAATGAAGATCAGGAAGACAACGAAGAGGAAAATGGATTAGGTGATAGTATGCCAGATGATGCCGGAAGAATGGCGTTCCAGGCTGGAGTAACTATAATAGATGTTATCGCCACATTTGGACTGATTATATTTATAGGTATTTACTTTGTTATTGACCCGGAAACCTATAAAAAAGGTATTGCTTTGCTATTTACGAAGAAAAGGACGGATCGAATCAATGAAGCTCTGGAAACTTCTGGCAATGCCTTATGGAACTGGTTAAGCGGTCAGTTTATCGCCATGGCATTTGTAGGCGTATTTGTCACTATTGGATTGATGATTATCGGGGTGCCGCTGGCTCTCGTTCTCGGCATTATTGCCGGTTTATCGGAATTTATTCCAATTATTGGGCCCTGGATCGGAGCCGTTCCTGGTATTTTGATCGCTCTTTCAGTAGATGGCAAAACAGCTCTTTATACGATAATTCTCTATATAATTATTCAGCAAATGGAAAGTAATATTATAACCCCTCTCATTCAGCAACATATGGTTTATATTCCACCGGCTGTAGTGCTTATATCTGTTGTGGCATTTGGCCTGGTTTTCGGAATTGCCGGAGTAATTCTTGCCACCCCACTTGCAGTTATTGCGATGGTGTTGGTGGGTATGTTCTATGTACAGGATGTGTTGGGTAAAGAAGTGAAAATTCCGGGAAAGGATGAGGGTTAAATTGATCATACGCAACTAACCAATAATGAAGCTGCTTCAATTTATGGGGGCCTTTGAAAAACCCTTTCTTTTTTTGGTTTAAATTTCATTTTAAAATGGTTATTTCGTATTTTGTAAGTATAACAACTACAATAAGATAACCATATAAAAAGATGCAAAAACACAGCCAACTCAATCTTGCAGATCAGTTTTTCCACCCCGGCAAACAAAAAAATCGAACGGCTGAGTTCCTGGATCGTATGAATCAGGTTATCGACTGGCAACCCCTGGTCGACATTGTCCGGGTATTGGATCGCAGCGGAACCAAAAAAGGTGGGCGACCCCGTCCCGATATGCTGATCATGGTCAAATCGATGTTTTTGCAACATTTTTATGGATTGAGTGATCCACAGCTGGAAGAATTGCTAAATGACCGCTTGTCTTTCCAGCAATTCGTCGGATTGTCTATGGCCGACAAGACTCCGGATTTTACCAGTTTCTGGCACTTCAAAGATGAACTGGCCAGGGCTGGATTGACCGATCGCTTGTTTGAACAAGTGAACCGACAGCTTGGCGCCAAAGGGTTGTTTGTACGAAAGGGCACTATCGTTGATACCACAATGGTCGAGTCGACCAACCGGCTGATGAAAAAGGGAAAACAGCAGTCCGAACAAGTGCAATCCAATCGCCAGTACGACACCCAGGCTCGAACGACCAAGAAAGGAAATCGTCATTATTTTGGCTATAAAGGCCATATTGGCATGGACATGGAAAGCAAGCTGATCAACAAGCGCATCTTTACTACGGCCAACGAACACGACAGTAAGTACTTCGAGGCGCTGGCGGACATGGATGCCAAAGCCTTGTTTGGCGACAAAGGTTATGCCGATGATCGTATCAAGAAAATGGCCCGGGAATTTGGATGGTACTACGGAATTCAGGACAAGGCGTATCGCAATAGAGTGTTGAGTCGTGGCCAGCATAAAAGAAACAGCAAATTGGGTCGAATCCGATCGGTCGTAGAACTTCCCTTTGCCTGGATGAAGGCTCCGTCCAAAGCATTGAAGGCTGGTGCCCGAAGTCAGGTGAAGAATGCCGTGATCTTTGACTTTTGCTGTTTGTGCTGGAACATGAAACAGGCTGGTTTGCTGCTGGCCAAGGGCCCATAATGGATGAGCGGCGTCCATGAATGGCGAAAATGCCATGAAATGGACGAAATCGACACCATAAATGGTTTTGGAATGGACTTTATTGGCGTTATTTTTTATTGAAGTGTCGATAATTTTCAAAAAATTTGATCTATTTTTAATTCAAACTAAACCGAAAGGTTTTTAGTAGGTCTCAAGAATAAATTATAGCATATTCCTGACATACCGAATTCTCCTGATGGATGAGTGGCAGTATTTGATATAATTCAGAATCTATATGGTTAATAAACAGCATTATGAAAATTGAAAGTCCACGTTTTAAAACAATTCTCCCCGTTCTTTTTCTGATTTTGGGTGTGATGCCCTTTCATTCAGCGCTAAACGCGATGGATACTCCAGATATCCCGCCACTCCAATGGGGTGATCCGGGAGCGCGTGAATGCATGCTTGAAACTGCAAACAGATGGTATGGACGTTTTGAGGAAATGCCCCTTCCGTCTGAGGCCATCTCCACACATGGACCGCGTGTACCTGCATTCCCGGGAGCGGAGGGTTTCGGTGCGTATACTTTTGGAGGGCGGGGTGGAGAACTATACCGCGTCACCAATCTGAATGACAGAGGTCCGGGCTCACTGCGGGAAGCCGCCGAGGCCGCCGGCCCGCGTATCATCATTTTCGATGTCTCGGGTACTATTGAACTGGAATCTCCCATAGATGTTTACAACCCGTACGTGACCTTTGCCGGACAGACAGCCCCCGGGGATGGTATCACGGTTGCCGGCCGCCGGTTTTCGATTCGAACGTACGATGTCATCCTTCGGCATATGCGTTTTCGGCATGGAAACGATGGAGTGTACCGTGTTCACGAAGGTGGCCCGGGTGAATGGGTACTCGGTGCTCGCGGAAATCATATTATTTTCGATCATGTAACGGTTACCTGGGGAATCGATGGAAATGTGCTCATTCACAATCCGGCAGATAATGTGACCCTGCAAAACAGTGTTTTGGCCAAACCGCTTTGGGATTCCGTCCATTTTAAAGGTGTCAGAGGGTATGGAGCCCTGGTGCGAGGCCAGCACGGTGCCCGGTACAGCCTTCTTCGAAACTTGTGGGCCAATAACCGGGCCCGCGTACCGCGTCCGGGCAACTATTTGAGTCATGAAGTGGATCCAAACGGATTGCTGATGGATTTTCGAAACAATGTCATCCATATGGGAATTGGAACAAACTTTGACGTGGACACTATCACGGAGTACAACTTCATAAATAATTACTTCCTTACCGATTGGCGTCTGATTGACAGAAGCAGTCAAACCCGGGCCCATCTTGCCGGAAATT
>SLQC01000417.1 GCA_007131625.1 Balneolales bacterium
TCAGCAGAAATGTGGTACGTTTTACGATCTGTATCGAAACGTTCCATGGAGAAACCCATGATTTCCCGGAACAGGGGGGCATCACACATCGCCACTGCTCTGAGTGCTTCCAGATAACTGGTACCTGCGGTTTTCACATGGACTTTGCCAACATCAAGTTCACCTATAGCTTCATAAACACTGAATTTATCACTTCCGGAGTGAATGCTCAGTTTGTACTCGCCATACTTTGCCGCAATCGCCTGATGAAGAAGATATTCATCACGAAAAACTTCGAGATCTCCTTTAAAATCAATCCCCTTTTCAAAATCGCCACAGAATCTCGGTGCAAGGCTCACGAGTTCCACTCCGAGCCGCTGAAGTTCCGAGGCTATAACCAGATGTTCTTCCGGTGTAGTGGGATGTGGTGTCTCATCGACGGAAAGTTCCACTTCTGTGTCGTGATTCGAATAGGTATCACGCAAGTATCGAAACATATTATAGGTGTGAATCACCACGTTTCCGTATTTAACCGCGGCTCTCAAAATATCTATTTTAGACGGCTTGAGTGAAATATCATTTTCGAGCTGCAAGGTTTCACCAACATAACGTTGCAAAAAACTGTCCGGGGTATCTTTGAGTTTTGTCCATGGGAGCTCCTGATAAGCACTATTGAGCTGATTCTCATTCATGTCTTGACTGCTATTGTCGACATAATCACTTGGATCAATAGTAAAAAAGGTAAATCCAGCATTGATCATCCGGTCGATATCCTTCGTTGTTTTCAGATGATCGGCATCTGCTCCAAATCCATTTTTATACCCTTCCTGTAAAACCGCCCATGTGGCCGCATCCATCACTTCATCGGCTGTTCGCTCGGTGCGATCCAGCTCTCGAATTGATTGCTGTGCTATAATCGGCAAAAAAAAAGGCTCACTGTCCATCAGGGATCGCAAATGTGCAGGCCCGGCATTTCCAAGACGATCACCGAAACCGAATGAGTTCGCATTTCCGAGAGTTTTCGGTTTTGTATACGGCAATAATGATCGCAATGCCTCAGCATTTTCATGATTCAACTCACAAATCAGAAAACTTCCTTCCGGGTTTTCCTGTTTCGTGCCCTGAAAACCGGGAGGCAATTGCAGGGAATCACCGGCACCAAAGATCAGTTTCTTATCCAGTTCGATTCTGGCTATTGCTAAAAAAACATCACCCAGTTCCGTCAAGGATGAGGGTATAATTTCATATTCCGGATATCGGGACCGAAAAAATTCCACTTTACTGTTCATCTGTTCCATAATTGAAATGTTGTAAAAAGGTAATTAATAATATTGTAACAAGTAACAAGGAATCTAAAACCTGTTGCTGGTACCAGTCAGAAGCTGGTATTAGCCAGAAGCTGGTATTAGCCAGTAACCTGTAGCCAGCAGTCTGGCTAGTGTTCTGTGGCCAGTAAAGTCTATAACCAGTATTCTGCAGCCAGGAACCGGAATTACTTTAGAATCCGAAGAATCGGGGCAGAAACAGGCTCAGTTCTTCAAAATAGGTAACAACGATCAGAGAAAAGACCATTGCCCCGAAAAACGGTAACAGCGGTCTGACTACCTGTGCTATCGAAATATTTGCCACTCCGCATCCTACAAAAAGGACAGTTCCTACCGGAGGTGTGCAAAGGCCGACACTCAAATTTAAAATCATCATGATACCAAAATGGACGGGATCCATACCCAACTCTACCGCTATCGGCAGAAATATTGGTGTAAAAATAAGCACAGCCGGGGTCATATCCATAAACACTCCAACTGCAAGCAGTGTCATATTAATGATCACAAGAATGAGAAAAGGGTTATCACTGAGCGTCAGCAGGCCGGAGGTCACGATTTGCGGGATGTTTTCGTATGACATCACCCAGGACATCCCAAGAGATGTTCCGATCAGCAATGCGACAATAGCGGTCGTATTGCAACTGGAGAGAATGGTTTGGGGCACATCTTTCAGTTTAAGCTCCCGGTTGATCACACATGCCAGGATAAATGCATACAGTACTGCTATGGCAGAAGCTTCCGTGGCCGTGAAAATACCCGCAATTATTCCACCGATCACAATAATGATCATCAGAAGGCTCGGAATCGCACGAGCGAATTTGATGACAACCTCTTTTAGCGGGAGACGATCGGAAACCGGGTATTTGTTCCGGAATGCAAAATAACCGGCCACAATCATGATCATCAAGCCGGTAAAAAATCCCGGTAAATATCCGGCCAGAAAGAGTGCTGCGATGGACACACCACCGCTTGCCAGTGAATAAACAATCAGAATATTACTTGGCGGGATGAGCAATCCGGTAGTAGATGAAGTAATATTGACTGCTGCACTGTAGCCGCGATCATATCCCTGTTTTTTCATCTGGGGAGTCATAAAGGTACCGACAGCCGATGCGGCTGCTACAGCAGATCCGGAAATCGATCCGAACAGCATCGCAGCGATTACGTTAACGTAAGCCAATCCTCCTGGAAGCATGCCGACCAGGGACTTGGCAAAATCGATCAACCGTTCGGCAATTCCGCCCCTGTTCATTATTTGTCCGGCCAGTATAAAAAACGGTATCGCAAGCAGTGTGAAGCTGTCGAGTCCGGTTCCCAGACGCTGTGCCACCGTGGTAACGGCCGGTATAAAATCGATACTGACTAAAAGTGTTAAAATCGTCGAGATCCCAATGCTGAATGCTACGGGTACACCGATCGCCAAAAGCAGCACAAAAGTGATCACAAGTACGAGGATTCCGATTATATCCATAATAATTTCCTGAATTACGCTGAGTGAATATCTTCCTTTTCCGTTAAATCACCCGGCAGTGGTTTGTCCTCGATTAAGCCAAGTTCCTGCAGTACGAAATCAACGGCGTAAATTGTTATGCTGATACCGCTTATCGGCAGTGCCAGGTAAATGATCGACATGGAGATCCCGAGTGCGGGAGAATGCTGGTCGAGTACGTAGGTAAGATAGGCGAGCTGTATTCCACCGAATACCAGAACTGCCAAAGAAAACAGCCCGATGAGTGAGTGAATCACAATGTTGAGAATAGCTTTTTTGCGTCCCTGGAGCTTCATTACAAGCAAGTCGAGCGCCAGGTGCATCCGCTGCCGGTATGCGTAGCTTGCAGCCAGCAACCCCAGCCATATAAGAAGAAATCGAGATAACTCTTCGGTAAAGGTTACGGGTGACCCTATGATATATCGCATAAAAATTTGTAACAGCACAGAAAAAACCAGAACCGACATTAATAAAATTGAGATACGTGATAAAAAATAATCAAGCACTTTGATCAATTTATTCATTCCCTACCTCTTGTATTTCAAGTAAAAGTTCATAGAGTTCCGGTAGCTGGGTCTTCATGAATTCATAATACGGCTCCGATGCTTTCATGAATGGTTCGCGGTCAGGATAAATGATTTCCACACCGGCTTCTTCCACTGCTCTGAGCGCTTCTTCACTGGCTTTATGCCATAATTCTCTTTGATAAGGTACCGATTCACGTGTCGCTTCCAGCATGATTGCACGCTGCTCCTCATTCAGGACATTATCCCATGTATGCGATGAAATGACCA
>SLQC01000151.1 GCA_007131625.1 Balneolales bacterium
AAAGATCCATATGTGGTACAAACCTTTTTGAATTGCTAAACCCATTAATAACCTCATCACAAAGCTGACGCAACAGATCTATAACTCTAAATCCGGCGTTTTTTTTCAAAGCTGCACTGTCCAAAAAAACGCGTTATCTGTAATGTGTTGAATTTCAGGTTTTCTCTGCGCAATGTCCTGGCTTGTTGGGCAGGGCTGTCCTGGGGCCTGTTGATTTTTTCAATAAGCAATCTTACTGCTCTGCTTCAGGGCATATCTTCCTCACTGTATTGTGTAGGCAGGGCCTCATAGTTGCTGCGTTGGGTGCTGGACACGTGCCCTTATATGGAAAAATAAACGTATCTTCCGTGGAGCTTCTCCCTTTGAATAGCAGATCTGGTACAAAGGTTATAAAGAATTGAGTGTGGAGCATAGGCAATCAACGTTTGCACAAATTAGCCGAACCCATCATTAGCCGGGCTCAAAACGACTATGAGCAAAACCGTAAGAAAGTCAAACACTATGTTTTTGGCTAAACCTTGTATCTGTTCGGTCACCTGCGTTCATAGCCACTTCGTATGAGATCAACTTTTACACGGATACAGGAAATTTTGTTCGTAACTTTCAAGAGATTTTTGAGACCAACAGTATGGTTAAGTATGGTTATAAAAGAAAATTTTTTTGTGATTGCTGCCGCGTTTTCACCAGAATCGATGGCGATAATGTCACATGACGGCAGTATATTTACCAGAGCCTATTGTTATAACATTGCCTGTAAGTAGCATATTTATCAAAAACCGATTGCAGGATCATTGACCACCGATTGTCATGTTTCCGAAAGCCGACTTACAACAAGTAGCTGCGGAACTCGAATCTGATGTCCGCTACCTTGCCGAAACCATCGGTGAGCGCAATATGGGTACAGAGGGCTCTATGGATGCGTCCGCCGACTGGATTGAGCAGAAAATGGAGCAGTCCGGATATCATACCCACCGTCAAACTTACACACTTGCCGACAAAGGAGCGCACGGCTATGCCGGGATGACCGCGGACAATATTGTTGCAGAATTGTCGAAAGCGTCAGCAGAGGACTCTGGTGCACTGAAACAGGATTCTGAAGCAGCGAAAACAGCCACCGGTGCATCATCAAACGAGTTGATCGTGATCGGGGCTCATTACGATACAGTTCCGACTTCTCCCGGAGCCAATGACAACGCTTCAGCGATTGCCGTGCTGTCGGCACTTGCAAAGCGGCTGAGCGGGACCCGGCCGACGAATACGGTCCGTTTGGTCGCTTTTGCCAACGAAGAGCCGCCGTTCTTCACAACTTCGGATATGGGGAGTTACGCCTATGCGGCACGGTGCAGGGAACGCCGGGAATCTGTCGGGGCGATGATCGCTCTGGACGGGGTGGGATATTTCAGCGATCGACCCGGAAGTCAGCACTATCCGGTGCCCGGACTCGGCTTTTATTATCCGGATCGGGCCAATTTCATCGGGTTTGTCACTCGACTGCGGGATCGGGCATTGCTCCGCCGGGCACTCAAAGCATTCCGGTCCGGAACCGATTTGCCCGTCGAAGGTGCTGCACTGCCGTCGTATGTTCCCGGGGTGTACTGGTCGGACCATTGGTCGTTCTGGCAACAAGGCTATCCGGGTTTGCTGGTCACCGATACCCTGCCGTTCCGGGATCCCCACTATCACAGTCCGACCGACATTGCAGATCGCCTGGATTATTCTGCCATGGCCCGGGTCGTCGAAGGGGTGGAAGCGGTGGTGCGGACACTGGCCGGTATCGGCGAATCGAACCAACCGGGGAGGCTCTAACGGCTTTATTTTTTTCTTTACATCGGGATTCGTCTATTCCATTCAGACTTTCATTTACAAGAACTCTGTACCTTGGCGGGTTTAGTGCACCGTAAGAGATACGGGCGCGAATGCTCACATATCCCCAGTTCAAAAGAAGGTAACGGCCACCCGTTTGTGCGGCGTGGCAACTCAAAAAACCAAGGGCAACAATATCTTACACGACCGCACGAAACGGTTATGTAGCATTTAAAAACTAATTGTATAATATTTCATTTAGTTTTTCACTAATTCAAATAAAACAAAGTTTAGATCAATTGATGGGAAATCCATTATTTAATATTAAATTCTTCAGATGTAACTACAGTATGTTCAGTATTTTGGTATGTTTTCCGTGGTGATAAAATTTCAGAAAAACGATACGTACCTTCTATATTTTTGACCATTTGTTCTAAATTTTCAAAAGGAATAGATATTTGTATTAATTCACCAACGTCTAATGGATAAAACTTTACGTCTGCTGTACATTCAATGCCTTCATTATAATAATACAATCGGATCCAATTGTCTTCGATTTTCGTTTCAAGCCATGAATAAAAGCAAGAAGGTCTGACTCTATAAACCATATTAGATGACTTATTAATAAAGGTTGCTTCGATATCTTCGTCTTTTATGTATTGATTTTTCTGAAGATGAAATGCTCCCTGAACTGGAATGTTTTTATTGTTCGAGGATTCAAACAAATCACAACATGTAATGAATGAGATGCAAAATATAATTGGGATTAACTTTTTCATACAATCATAATTGAGATAAGACTTCAAGCACTATTGAAACGCTGACAAAAGTTTAATTATTTTCATTCATTTCTGTTAATTAGACACATAGTAAAAGCATTACACCTATTGAAAGTGGGAATATTTGCAATATTCAGCTACATAACTTGTCGATATCCGTTTGACCACCGCTTCCATCCTCACTTATGACATCATTTGGATGTTCGATCTGTGCCACTTGGCGAGCGAAGTGCTCAACGCAATGCTGATTTCTATATTAAATTACTGGGAATGCGGTTGGTAAAAAAATCCGTAAATCAGGACGATCCGGGCACATACCACCTGTTTTACGGGAATGCCAACGGTTCGCCGGGGTCCGGCCTCACGTTCTTTCCCTGGCCGATGGCACGTCAGGGAAAACCCGGGCTGGGTGAAGCGGTTAAAATTGCTCTTGCTGTGACTTCTGAATCGTTAGAATTTTGGGCCGAACATTTTGGTAAAGAAAGTGTCGACTTTGACGGTCCTTACGACCGGTTTGGCCAGCAGGCTATCGGTTTTAAAGATCCTGACCGGCTGCAACTTGAACTTGTATTTGACAAGCAGGCCGAACAACTGCAGGGCTGGGAAAAAAGTACCGTACCTGCTGAATACGGCATCCGTGGTTTTCGCGGGACGACACTCAGGTTGAACGAACATGAGCCGACGGCCGAGGTGTTAAAAAATGTATTTAAATTTAAAGAAGCCGGGCAGAAAGATAACACATGGCATTATACGACCGATGCGCCTGTAGGAGGATCGGTCATCATTGAAAAAGGAGAACAAAAACCGGCTGCAAACGGACGTGGAATTGTTCACCATGTAGCCTTCCGGGCCAAGGATGATGACGAGCTGACCGCTCTTCGGAAAAAGGTTATTAAAATGGGACTTTATCCATCCGAAATTATTGACCGGCATTGGTTTCACTCTGTTTACTTTCAATCACCGGGTGGCGTATTGTTTGAAATTGCAACAGACGGCCC
>SLQC01000335.1 GCA_007131625.1 Balneolales bacterium
AGGTGCATGATTATAAGCAGGTGCATGATTATAAGCATGGGTGCTCCATCTGATGACAGAAATCAGATAAATCATAAAACAGATGAAGAAAAAGTTACCAGATAATGAAGTATTAAAGTTGTTTCCGGAAGCGGAAAGGGAAGAAGTCTTGCGAATCTGGGAATTGGCGAAAAAGAAATTCAACCCGGAAGTACTGGATGCAACGGAGCTGAAGGCCGAATGGCAGCGGCTTCAATTGCGTTTGCGGGAAGAGGGTCCGGCTGAAGGTAAACGGACATTGGCAAGTGATCGGATTGCAGAGAATAATCAGACTTCAACGAATAAATTATCTTCAAGTGATGAAAATAATGGAATCAACAAACTAAAGAATCTGACGAAAGTTGCGGATCAATCCTCAAAGGAAGCCCAAACGGCTGACTCCGGTCAGTCCCCCAGGGTGAATCACGTGCCCGGGATGAAGCGGTCATTGCATTTGAAGCGGCATTCGGGAATCGGACGGTCGTTCCGTATGCGACGCTTATACCCGGTGATGGCGGCTGTTGCAGCTGTTCTGATCGCCGGATTTGCCGGATGGTTTTATTATGTTCCGGTAACCATCGAAGCACCGCGGGGCTCGTTCGTCAGCTATGAGTGGAGCGACGGCACCCGCGTGGAACTCAACAGCGGCTCGCAGATCAGCTACTACCGCAGTTTGCAGAACGGTCACCGGTCGATAACACTGTTAGGGGAAGCCTATTTTGATGTTCCGACATCCGAACGGCCTTTTGTAGTTAGTACGAATAACGCCCGCGTTGAGGTTCTTGGAACCCGATTCAACGTGCGGTCATGGGGTTTTAATTCCACTGCTGAAACGATCTTGACCCTCATTGAAGGGGAAGTCTTGCTGTCTTCTTTTTTGAACCCGGAAAAATCCATTTTGTTGCAACCCGGACAGTGGAGCCGGGTGGATCAACAGGCCGAAGCTCCCTATGAACCCGAAGAAGTTGACACAAACCGGGCTCTGGCATGGCGTGATCAGGGATTTTATTTTGCATCGGCCCCGATGTCGGATGTGGCCGACGAATTGGTGCGGCGCTTTAACTACGAGATCGAACTGGAAAACGAAAAGCTGGCCGACCGTAACTTGACGCTCTACTTGTCTTCGCCGAAAGATCTGGAATCAATTATTACTTCTATTTGTCACCTGACAGGTTGTCGATACGATTGGTCGGATGATAAAGTTGTGTTATATTAGTGTCCAGGATGTAACCTGTAACTGTCATCTGTTTAAGATAAGTTGACTGGGTGTGATTCTAAAAACAGATGGAGCATTCATGGCATAATAGTGCATCTATACATTTTTGCTCACCATTGAAGTTGCTTTTTCGGGTTTGCATCCTGCTGACACAAGGACCGGGTTCCGTTTATTTCAGAAGTACAGCCCGGTTTTACAACACGACTGACCGAATACTCAAACAACTTCTGCCGTCATGACCAATCGACTCGCATCGTACGGAAGCCGTACGCTTTTGTCGATGCTCTTCCTCATGCTGCAGGTATTTGGCACCGTTTCAGCACAAACGGGCGAGCGCTTCAGTTTTGAATTCCGCAATGATCCGCTTGATCATGCCCTGTACATGATTTCTCAGGCAACAGGTATTGGCATCATTTACGAATCTAATCTCACCGCAGGGGTGCGGGTCTCTGCCGTGTACCGGGAAGAGTTGATCGGACCGATACTGGACAATCTGCTGCAACCGACGGGTCTTGAAGCGCGCCGCATTCACACCGGGATGTATGTGGTTCGTTACTCTCTGCGGAGCGAATTGGAACCGATTTTGAGCTTGTCCGGTGGCATTGGAACCATAACTCCAGGAATCCGGGACAAAGACCGGATCCGCACCAATAGACCGCCGGGACCGTTGCGCGACAGGATACCGTTCTGGAAATGACAATTCCATTATGATCATTGATCCGAAAGCTGAGACTTACGCTGCCCGGTACTCCGTGTCGGAGCCGGCACTTTTGCGCGAACTTCGCGAGACGACCACCCGGGAACTGGAATATGATAATATGCTATCGGGTCCGGTTGTTGGAGCCTTGCTGCAGATATTGGTAATGCTGTCCGGGGCCAGGAATGTGCTGGAGGTCGGGATGTTCACTGGGTACGGTACACTCTGGATGGCAATGGGGTTGCCACCGGATGGTCGGATTACGACTTGCGAAGCCAACGAAAAATACGAGCGGATCGCTCGCCGCTTTTTTGAACGGTTTGAGGAGGAGTGTCGGATGGATGCCGAGAGGCGAGCTGATACAGAGGGGCGAGCTGATGCAGAGGAGCGAGCTGATACAGAGGGGCGAGTTGGCGCAGCGTTGCAGATGGATGAAAAGAATCGAACCCCGGGGTCGGCTGGGCCGGAGATTCGCATCCTTTCGGGGCCGGCTTTGGAGACCCTGCCGGACCTGCTCGCGGGCGGAAAATCTTCAAACATCAACACCGCCTCAGAAACGACACCTCAGCAGTTCGACCTGATCTTTATCGATGCCGACAAGGAGCAATATCCCGATTATTACGAGCTGCTCATGCCGGCGCTGCGACCGGGTGGGTTGATGGTAATAGATAACGCCTTTTGGGGTGGAAAGGTTTGGAAGGAGCAGCAGAACATTGTAGGCAAAAAGCAAGATGAGAAAAACCGGGATGGCAGCGATCAGTCAGACATTGCAGGAGGCGGGCTGGATCGAAAAACCCAGGCTGTCGACCGACTGAACCGGATCATTTCCAAAGACCCGCAAGTCCATAATGTGCTGTTAACGGTACGTGACGGGCTTCATCTTGTTAGAAAAAAAGTGTAGCAAAAAGCGAAAAAGCGAATTAATAGTTCCTGGAAAAAGTAGTATGACTTATAGGAATAAAATTTCTAGAATCACTCATGCTGAGATTTCTGTAACCTGAATTGAAGGTAATAGCAATACCCTCAGAAATATTTGAATATGAGCATGGCAGCAATACCCTCAGGAATATGTAACGCCCAAAAAACCATGAGACAATCGATGTTCAAGGCAGGTATACTTCCTTTCTGTACGATAAATATATCGGTCCTGCTTTCTACTTTTTTATGGGGTTGTGAAATCAAGCAGGCGGATGATTTTGCAACCGGGGTAAAACCCGATATGACAAAACCAAACATCATATACATCCTGGCCGATGATCTTGGGTATGGTGATCTGGGAAGTTACGGTCAGGAAAATATTCAGACTCCGAACCTTGACCGGTTGGCCGAGGAGGGGATGAGATTTACCCAACACTATGCCGGAAGCACGGTTTGTGCTCCTTCCAGGGCTGTATTGATGACCGGACTTCATACCGGTCATGCACCGATTCGTGACAATGCGGAAATTATGCCGATCGGGCAGTATCCCCTGCAATACGGAACCGTAACGTTCCCAAAAATTCTGCAAGAGGCGGGCTATACGACGGGTGCCTTTGGAAAATGGGGACTTGGATATCCGGGTTCGGAGGGGATGCCGTCATTACAGGGATTTGACCGTTTTTTCGGGCTTCTGTGTCAGCGGCGATCGCATTTCTTTTATCCTGAAT
>SLQC01000187.1 GCA_007131625.1 Balneolales bacterium
CGATAGCCGATGGCAAGAAGACCAAGTCTGCGCTTATTCTCTCTGGCCACCCGCAACATATGGCGGCGCTGATCCCTAAAGGCTTTTTCCAATAAAGGCAACTCCAGAATCTCAAGAGCATCGTTATACAATGCATCAAAATAGGAGCGGACCAGCGTATCGTGATTTAATTGTTCACGAATTTTCCGGTCGATTGCCGGTGTCAGCATCAGACGTGGGCGCTCCGAACGAATATTGGCGTTCAGATATTCCTTTGACATGGGATTTTCCAGTCGCAGACTTTCATCCCAATGATTTGTTTTTTTCAGACCGGCCATTGATGTATCAGCCAGCACGTGTCCGAGCAAAATGGTGATAAAGACAGCAATGATCTGTCTATGTAAAGAGAAGCAGAAATCAAGATTTGTATGTGAGATCATTGGCATCGGTTTCGAGATATTACCTGTTTTTCGACTATAGCATTCTGGTAAAAAAAAAGCGAGCTCGGTCATTAAATAAATAACCGGATTCGCTTTTTTTAGAGCAAGAGAAAGTTACACAACTTCGGTCCTACTTGATCAAAGTTATCTTGTGGGTCGCATTAACCCGGCCATCGGTGATCATACGTACCAGATAGATACCACTTGAAAGATGGGTACCATCAATAGTCACTTCATGACGCCCGGCATTATACGGCATTGGCTCTATGACCTGAACGATTTGACCCAGTGTATTGTAAATTTCAAATCCAACCCGTTCTTCCGATGAAAGATTGAATACGAGCTGTGATGTCGGGTTAAAAGGATTGGGATAGTTACCGACAATCGCAGTTTGGCTTGGAATATCCGGCTCGATATCTGACGATGTGATCACGTCCCCGACATCCCATCTCGCCTTCATATCCGGGAACCAGTTCAGATCTCCAATAGGATATCCATTTTCAGCCGAAGTATAAGATGGTGCATCGGTCGTGTAAGTAAAATCCCTCCACATATCAAGCCCGGTTTCTAACCAGTTCCCGTCTGCCGGATAGCGATCATACAAAATCGGTATGTTGTCGGGATCATCCTCCTCAACAAGAAATCTTGAAAACTCGGCAACAACATTGATATCCGAACGGTCGGCCCATTGCAACGTTCCGTCGTCATCGGTGATATTGTTTTCAAATTCAATGATTCCGCGAGTCACCCAGTCCCAACCGACCGAATCGAAAAGTGCGACATTCATTCTGTCTTCATTGTCGTCGAAAACAGACTGAACCGGTTCTTCCATGGGCCCATAGAGCGGTCTGTGCAAAGTAATATCTTCGTAGAAAACATGGTCTTCTACCGTCATTTCATCCCACGGAAACTGGAAGTTGTTATTTGCAAAACGAATAATGCGTTCTTCGTCCGGTACCTGAGTCATCGGACTGAATATGAAAGTACCTGTAGTTGCCGGTAAAGAAGGAACTATTGGTTCTTCATTCATCTCCGTCATCGGAGCAATTCCCCGATAGCTATTATTTATGACCTGATTATTTGTAAAGTGAAGTTCGATAAACTCCTCAAACCGCCAGTCAAATCCCACGTCAACAAAGGTATTGTGATTCAATCGGGCATACTTGATATTGGCATTTTGGGATCTTATGGCCGTATATTGAAAATTATACATTGTATTGTTTTCAATGATGATGGAGTCAGAGGGATTTCCTCTCAGGTCAAAAAGTCTCCCGTTTCCGCCACTGTCACTGGGGCCGGAATTACGAAACATGGAATTTGTGATTATTATGACATTGTTGTCGCCATCCGTTCTGAAAAATGCCTGACTATCAAACTCGGCCCAAATGTTATTAAAAACAAACCGGCTGTCGCTGGCAATTATTCGAAACATTCTTCGATTGATACTACCCTGGTCATCCATGTTGCTGAAAAAGATGCCGTCGATGGTAACATCCCCATTCAGATTAAAAAGGGTTCGTGATTCTCCCGTCGCATCAACGGCAGGTCGTACGATCGGGGGATGTCCCTCGCCATCTTCGGCTACGAGATGCAGATGCCAGCCATCATTCTGTATAGTCGATTCAAGCCAGTACTCTCCATCGCGTTCAAGGATGTAGTAATCATGTGCTCGGGAACCGTCTTGCAGAGTATCTGCTTCAATAGTGCGATCCAGATTTCCAACAATGGCCTCATCATAATCATCTGACGGAATCAGGAGTCCGTTTCCATTTTGTGCACTTGCAAGTGAATGACTCATGAAAAGTATCAATATCACAAGTGGCACGGGAACAAATTTTCCCTGATATAATGCACTTTTAAGATTTGTATTTAGATTTAACATTTAAACCTCCATGGTTTTCTTTTTTACACAGATTAGTTGTGCTATTATTCTTTTATTTGGTTTGTATTATTCTTGTTTTTGGTTTTGGTTGAATGGGACTTCATTAAGAATGGGTTTTCAGTAAAAATTGTATCTGACACCGATGTCAAACGACATTCCATAATATTCCTGGGCTGTAGGGAATTCGCCCGTGAATTGTGTCTGACCATCGTGCCGATTGGTTATATTGTTGATATTCACAATGAGGTCAAGGCTCTGAATAAACCGATACCGCAGTTGAGCATCCCAGCGAATATAATCGTCGGTAAAGGAGTCTCTTTCAATCCTGTTGCCAATCGACCTCAGGGTACTACCCTGATACAACATGGATACTCTGCCTGAGAAGCGACGATAGTCATAACCCAACGAGGCATTACCTACGTAATCAGGCTGATGGATCATGGGAGCAACGCGAAACGTATCGATTCCTACGATACCAACTCCCGGGCGTCTCTCCATAATAAATTCCGGATATTGGGTTTCAGACCAGATTCGTGAAAAATTCACATTAACCACCACGCCGCTGAACGGTGGAGGAAGAAAGGTCAGATTACTTTGCCACTCAACTTCAAAACCTCTGACCAGGGTCTCGTTGGGGTTGTTGAATGGCTCGATGAGTCTCCATCCCCGCATGTATGAAGGCATGTCTTCCGCTTCGGGATCCAATGCAATCACATTTCTGGTATAAACCAGATCCGTAATGGTTTTGTAAAAAACTCCAGCTGAAAACAATCCGACCCGGTTTCCATATATTGAAAGAAAAAGATCATAATTCACGGCCGTGGCCGGTCTGAGGAACGTTCGTCCACGATCCAGTTCCTGGTTATCAGCACTTCTCGATTCCCTTGGTATCAGTTCTGTAAAGTTGGGTCTGGATACGGTTACCGTTCGGGCAACACGAATATCAAAATTGTCGGTAAATTTGTAACGAGCCTGAACCATCGGGAACCATTCTCCGGTATTACGTGTGGCAAGGGTATCATTGATGGTTCCTGAATCATTATACTGCCCTGTGACAATACCCCTGTAAGAGGTATAATCGGAGTACTCATGTTCGTATCGTATACCCGGCAAAATCATCAGTCTGGGCCCGATATTCAATTCTGTCATGACATAGCCGGCTGCAATTCGCTCAATTACGTCCTGATCTCCAAAACGAACAGCCAGAGAGTAGCGATGCTGATTTTCATGCTTATTCCATAAATCACGCA
>SLQC01000019.1 GCA_007131625.1 Balneolales bacterium
AGAGATCCATTTTCTGGTTAGCTCCCCGCCAATCATCAATCCCTGTTTTTACGGAATGGATTTCCCAAGTCCGGGCGAACTCATTGCCAATGTGTACGATCAGGACCTCAACCGGATAAAACAGGCTATCGGGGTTGACTCACTTCGATATCTCTCGCCGAAAGGACTGGTAGATGCAGTACGCGAGGCGCATCCTGGTGGAAACGGGTATTGTACCGCCTGTTTCACAGGGGAGTATCCCGTCCCGGTGGTGGACCGTTTGAAGAAAGAGGAAAATGAATATTATTAACGGGTGGTCCGTTTTGACATGCAAATAGTTAAAGCCGAATATCTGCTGAGTGCGCCGGACCTGACGATTTGTCCGATTGATGGCAGGCCGGAGATCTGTTTTTCAGGGCGATCAAATGTCGGTAAGTCATCGGTTATAAATGCGCTTACCCGACGAAAAAAACTTGCAAAAACCAGTAATACGCCTGGAAAGACACGTAGTCTGAACTACTATCTGATAGATGAAAGCTGGTACCTGGTCGACATGCCGGGATACGGCTACGCCAAAATTTCCAAAAAAGAGCAGTCCCGGTGGGGCCGTGAGATGAAACGGTATCTTATGGAGCGGGAACAACTCAGGCTGGTTGTGGTGTTGTTGGATATCCGCCACGAGCCGTCGACATTGGATGAAGAGTTTCTATTCTGGCTCGGCGAAGAACGAATCCCGTTTTGTATCATTCTGAACAAGTCAGACAAAATATCGAAGAACAAAGTGACACAGCGCCGTTCGGAAGTGGAAAAGATGCTGAAAGAGATGAATATCGACGTACCGGTTTTTGTGGTTTCGGCCATAAAGCCTGATACGTTGGATGAGTTACTTGCATTCGCCCGTGAGTTTCTTCAGAATCCAGTAGAGTCGTGACTTTCGTACCGGACTCCCTGACAAAAAGTTCGGGACGATCCGTCCAACCGTCGGCCATCATTTTTTACAAATCAACAAACGTTCATTGGTAACGATAAAAATCCCTAAATATAATTATTGAAAATGACTTATAAAGCACTTTTACTGGATGGTGTGGATGCTGTCTGCGCAGAAATATTTAAACAACGCGGTTTTGAAGTTACAGAGTCCCCAAAAATGCCGGAGACCGAACTGGAACAGATCATCGGCGAATACGACGCCATGGTTGTCCGCAGCGCAACGAAAGTCACCGGTGAACTTCTTGCGAAAGCAACAAATATGAAGGTTGTTGGCCGGGCTGGAGTCGGGGTCGACAACATCAACCTGGACGCAGCAACGCAGATGGGTGTGCTTGTGATGAATACGCCAGACGGCAACACCATCTCCACGGCAGAGCATACATGCGGACTGATCATTGCCCTTTCCCGGAATATCCCATCTGCAGTTGCTTCCCTCAAGGAAGGTCGCTGGGACCGTAAAAAGTATCTCGGTACCGAAGTGCACGGAAAAACTCTCGGGATCATTGGTTTGGGTAAAATTGGATCCAATGTCGCTACCCGTATGAAAGCATTCGGCATGCATTTAGTCGGATATGACCCGTATACCACGCATGAAAGGGCTGCCGAAATGGGGGTAGAGATGATGGAGCTGGACGATCTACTCGGCTATGTAGATTATCTTACCGTTCACACACCGCTGACAGAGAAGACGAAAGGGCTCGTCAGTCTGAATAACGCCGACAAGATCAAGCCCGGCATTCGACTGGTCAACTGTGCCCGTGGAGGAATTTTCAAGGAGAAAGATATCATTCCGCTGATTGAGAAAGGTATCATCGGCGGGGTCGCCTTGGATGTCTACAGCGAAGAACCCCCGACCGGTGAAATCGCCGAAATGCTGAAACATCCGGCTGTCATTTGCACTCCGCACCTGGGTGCATCCACACAGGAGGCCCAGGGCAAGGTAGCTGAACAAATCGCCGAACAAATTGCTGATGCGCTCGAACAGAAAGGCTACCAGGGCAGTCTGAACGGCAAATCCATTGCACTGAGCACCAACAAGGAGGTGCAGCCGTATCTTCAGCTTGCAGATCGGCTAGGGCGCTTTATCTCACATATTGCTCCGACACACACTGAAGAGCTTTCGGTTACCTACAGCGGAACCTGTGCCAAGCACTCACAGGTACTTACCGACGCCTTGCTCAGTGGTTTCTTGAAAGGCAGTATAGATGATGTCGTAAATCTCATCAACGCCCGATACCATGCGGAAACACGAGGCCTGAAAATCACAGAGACGCAAAGCAAGGAGATCCAAACCTATTCCGACCTGATTACAGTGGATATGGGACCGAAGTCCGAGTACCGGGTACTCTCAGCCACCACTTTTGGCGATAACGATTTCCGGATTGTCACAATTGACGGATTCAGCATCGAGATTCATCTGGATGGCGAAATCATTATCTACCGAAACATTGATAAACCGGGTATGCTTGCCGCAACCAGCGGCACACTGGCTGAACGGAATATCAACATCGCATCCTTGAGTCTTGGACGTAATGTAAAGAATGCCCAGGCAATTACCGCTTTTACGGTCGACACGAAACTGGAACAGGCTGATATTGACCACATCCAGCAGATAGACGGGGTTGATGTGGTCAAATATGCCAGCGTCTAAAGAGTTCCAACGGGCAATTTGAACCGCTTGATGCAGGTAGATGTGGTCATATATGCCAGCGTCTGAACTGCCGGAATATAGTTACGAATTGCTCGCCGGAAGTCCGGCAGGGAAATGCCTAGCATTACGGATTCCGGTCGAGGTAATACATCCAGCTGAAGTATTCGAACGGCATGATAATCAACGGTACAGCATTGTTTTCGATCATCAGCTCCAGATACTCCTTAACCGGATCATTATTTGTGATCTGAGGGGCATCTGATGCAAAAAGGCGGCCCATCATTAGTGGGAGAGAAAACGACTGCGGATCAGGCCCTTCCACTATCGTGTATTTGTCGCCCGGCATCAGGCCGGCCTTCTGCTTTGCAATTTCAATTGCATCGTAGAGATTTCCCAGCTCATCGACCAGTCCTTTTTCCAGTGCTGCGGTCCCGGACCAGACTCTGCCGGCAGCAACATCTCTGATCTCATCGTCTGCACGATCGCGACCTGATGCCACTTTTTCGATGAATTCATCATACAAGCCGTTTATCCGGTCCATCACTCCGTTCCGTTCCTGCTCCGTCATGGCGCGATTCGGCAGGCTGAGTCCGATCAGCGGCAGAGTTGGACCAATCATCAGATCTGCAGACGCTCCACGGCTGACATGGTCGGTGTGAAGGCGAAGATGGTCGGAGATCCCGTCATTCCAGAGCCACCCTCCAATCACGCCGATACTGCCGGTCACAGTGTTTGGCGCTGCAACAATCGTGTCGGCATACATCGAAATCCAGTATCCTCCGGATGCGGCGACCGATCCCATGGATGCGATCACCGGTTTGACTTCGGCGGTTTTACGAAGTTCTTCGGCAACCAGATCGGAAGCCAGTGCATCACCACCGGGCGAGTCGGCCCGCAGCACAACTGCTTTCACCGACCGATCGTTACGCGCTTCCCTGATAGCGGCAGAAAGCTTGCGTGCCCTGATTCCAGTCTCGTTCATGGTTGGACCTTCAGCGTACAACACGGCAATTTTGTGCTTCGGACCCCATTGGTCATCACCCGGTTTGTTATATGCATACAGATCACCGGGTGAGATTCGATTTTTTCCAGACCCTTCAAATTTCTCAATGATTTCATCGATATCGGCAAATCGCGCAAGAGTGTCTACGATACCGGCATCGATCAGGTCACGGGATGACAGGGAAATTCCCCGGTCGATGAGTGCATCGAATTCTTCCCCGGTGAGGCCGCGCCCATCACTGACATCCGACTTCACAAGGTCATACATGCCGTCAATCAATGCCTGCCGCTGCACACGGTCAGCATCCGACATACCGGTGCGCGAGAGTATTTCAAATGCCGATTTATACTCCATTTCACGAAACTCATCAACACCAATCCCAACTGCCGCCAACAGATCGGCGAGGTAGGTCACTCCTGAGGCATAACCGGGCAACACCAGCCCTCCCTGGGGATCCATCACCACATAATCAGCCACCGATGCCAGGTGCAACACATTCATTCCACCGCGTTCTATGTAGATGACCACATTCTTCCCGGCCGCACGGATTTTCATCAGGGCTTCCCGGATCTCCCAGGTTTTGGCATAATCTACCTGCATGCGAGTCGTGTTGATCAATACCCCGGCAACCGACGGATCGAGGGAGGCTTCATGAAGTTGATCGAGTATTGACAAGTAGGTGGGCCGCTGATCGAAATAAAGAAATCTCTGATACGGCATACTACCGCGGATGTCGACCGTGACATAATTTCGGTCCTTTTGGAAAAAACGGTCAAATACATTGCGATCCAAGGCCCCGACCCGAGCACTCCAGGAGTTGTACCGGTGATTGCCGTCGCGGTTCATGTGTGACTGATAACTAACCCCGCCTCGTCCGAAACTGAACTGAATACCAGCTGTAAAACCGGTATCGTATATATAGCGCCCGGTCAGTCGGAGTCCTGGCAAGGCTTCCATGACAGCGCCGGTCGACCATTTGCCATCCAACACACCGTCAGAACGTTCATCCACGGCATAATCACCAAACAGGGTGAAGATCGTCGTGCCCAGGGGACGGACTGCAACCTCCGCGACAGCTTCATAATATTCGATATTAAACGTCGACGTGCCTGTGATGCCAATTGACAGTTGCTGTGCCGGGCGCATCATCGTTCCGAGTGTAATATTGGATTTCAGATCGAACAGGTCAGTGTTTCCGCGATACCAGTTCAAGGCTATCCCGGCGGCGGTGGCATCCGTTCCTCCACCCAGGGCAATGCGGTAGTCCCGGTAGGCCTGTCCGGCATGTTCATTGCGTACGAAACTGAAAGAGGACCCCGGGATACTGAAGAAAGCGCCCCAGCGATGAAGATCCTCGTAGACCGAATCGGAAGTCCAGTGAAAAGCGAAATCAGGTTGGTGCAGATAATGCAGTAAAGCAGGGTTGTCATAGCCGTATAGCCCGAACTTCAATGCACCTGGAGAGGCCAACAGAAAATCAGTTCGTTCGTAATAGCGATCAAAGCCGATAGCAAGCGGATTCCCGGATAAAGACTGGGCCGTAAGCAGGCCCGAAACGGAAGTCAGGAGCACCATCAGCAGAATAAAAAAAAACAGCAACTGCTTCATAATAAAATGGATATATGGCTTAATCGGGTAGAATTTTTTGAGGCAATGGTACTACCAATACGAAACATCGGCATTCATGTTTCAGTTAGCACAAAGTGTCTGGCATCGATCCAATGTCTCCTGTCATAATAATAAAGTTTCCAGTTCCATCTGTTTAAAATGTTTCTGATTCATAATGCCACATGGAGCATCAATGACAAATTAATCATACGCTATTGTGCCAGCATGATTAAAAGGCTGTCACCCTGCACGCCTCGTTTTCAATGTAGTCATGAATGAACGACATGAAACGAATCTGGCTTCTGAAAATCAGCTTCATATACCGTGAAAATTTATTTTTAATTTGACACGCATTTTAAAAAAACACTTTGTAACTTCTCCACCATGAGGATTAATAATGTCAAAATTATTACATTAGAAAATTCATGAATATAAACTTATAGTTAACCAGATATGACATATCCTAAAAATTTACTCATTCTAACTGCTCTTATACTCGGCGTTTCCTTGCTTTATGCGGGTTGTGCCACAACGGAAGAGATTGTCGAAGAAGAACCGGAACCGGAAGTAGTAGAAGAAGTAGCAGAGCCTGCGCCTGCGCCTGCGCCTGCACCTGCACCTGCTCCGGAACCTGTTGTGATACCCGACCTTGATAACATCTATTTTGGTTTTGATTTATCCAACATAGATAGTGATGCCGCAAGAATTCTGGATGCTCACATTGAAAGACTGCAAAATCTGCCTTCTGAACACAGGGTAAGTATTGATGCTTATACCGACCATATAGGTGGCGACCAATACAACTTGCGCCTGAGTTATCGACGTGCCAACTCAGTAGTACAATACTTAACCGAAAACGGGATTAGTATAGACAGAATCGAAAGCAGAGGTCTTGGAAAAGCTCCCATTCCCTGTTACGATCAATATCCCGACGATCCCGGTTGTCCTGATAACCGACGTGCAGAATTTTCTGTAATCGAACATTTACAAGCCCCTCGACGAAATTAGGGAAGCGGAATAACAGGGTATTAATAAATTAGCATTCAAAATATTTCACGTTTGGGTTCTAATTTTTTTAATGAATCCGTTGCGGTTAAACGATTCGGACGCGCTTGAGAGACAACAGTTTGAAATTACAAGTCAGATGGAGGATACATGTGACTTGCAATCATATATACACGTGACTTGCAATCATGCATACAATTGCAACATGCTTCATCATGGTTATTACATCTGTTTCCAGCCGTGGTCGGGATTTGTCCCAATAACAGGGTCGGATTTGTGATTATAGCCATCTCATCGTAATTTAAGGGTCGATATATTTACGGGTTAATTGTGGTCGGTTTGCCTCTTAATGTTATAGACTATCTCCGTTGGCTTGGCAGGAAGTCCCTCAATTCGCTTTTCATTCGCTAACATTTGAAAAATTATAGATTCTAATGGCTGAATTATTGGTAGACAAAGAGCTCCAACAGTATGAAAAGGTTCATTCCAAAGTGTACTCATCACCGGAGAAAGTTTCGCAGGTTGTTGGCCGGGAAATTGCCAAACTGATCAGAAAGCGCCAGGAAGAGGGTCGAAATGCGGTTCTTGGACTGTCGACCGGTTCAACCCCGAAAAGTTTATATGCCGAACTGATTCACATGCATAAAGTAGATGGGCTTAGTTTCTCCAATGTCATCACATTCAACCTGGATGAATACTTTCCCATAAGCCCCGCCCAGGTACAAAGCTTTGTCCGTTTCATGAACAAGCAATTTTTCGATCATGTAGATATTAGCAAAGAGAACATCCATATCCCCGACGGTACGATTGACCGGGAGGAGGTTTTTGAATTTTGTGCAAACTATGAACAGAAAATCCGTGATGCAGGTGGTATTGATATTCAAATACTGGGAATCGGCCGGACCGGACATATCGGATTCAATGAACCGGGTTCCTCCAAGGAATCGCGCACCAGACTGGTGACGCTGGACAAAGTGACGCGGATTGATGCGGCAAGTGATTTTTTTGAGGAGGAGAATGTCCCCCGGAAAGCGATCACTATGGGGGTTGGAACCATCCTGGAATCGCGTAGAATCATTCTATTGGCATTTGGTGCCGGAAAAGCCCAAGTCATAAAGCAGGCGGTGGAAGGTGATATTTCCGAATCGGTACCCGCTACTTTTTTACAGCTGCATCCCGACACCACCTTTTTTCTGGATAAGGACGCAAGCAGTGAATTGACCCGATTCAAGAATCCCTGGCTTGTCGGTTCCTGTGACTGGGACAACAAGATGATTCGTTCCGGCGTGATCTGGCTGTGTCAAAAACTCGACAAACCGATTCTGAAACTGACCGACGAGGATTACACCGAAAACGGCCTTGGTGAGCTGGTAACCGAATGTGGTCCCGCGTACAATATCAATATCAAGATTTTCAACGATGTGCAACACACCATTACCGGATGGCCAGGCGGAAAGCCAAACGCCGATGATAGCAATCGTCCCGAACGCGCCAAACCGTTTCCGAAGCGGATTCTGGTTTTCAGTCCGCATCCCGACGATGATGTAATTTCGATGGGCGGTACTTTTTTACGATTGATCGACCAGGGTCACGAAGTTCATGTCGGCTATCAGACTTCCGGAAATATCGCTGTGCTGGATGAAGATGCGCTTCGGTTTGCTGATTTTGTTCGCGAATACGCCAATCAGTTCGATATCAGTTCCAATAAAGCAACCGATCTCTATGAAAAGATTGCATCTTTTCTCAAGGCCAAAAAACCTGGTGATATCGATATTCCGGAGCTCCGTCAGATCAAAGGTATCGTTCGGCGCAGTGAAGCGAGAGCTGCTGCCAGGTACTGCAGCCTGCCTGATGAACAGATTCATTTTATGGACATGCCTTTTTATGAAACCGGAATGGTGCAGAAAAAACCACTCGGGGAGGATGATATCCGGATTACCCGTGAGCTGTTGAACAAAGTTCAACCTCATCAAGTGTATGCAGCCGGTGATCTGGGTGATCCACACGGAACACACAAGGTCTGCCTGGATGCAGTCATGCAAGCGATCCGGCAATCTGAAAAAGAGAATTGGCATGAAGACTGTTATGTCTGGTTATATCGCGGTGCATGGCACGAATGGGATGTAGATCAAATTGAAATGGCTGTGCCTATCAGCCCGGACGAACTTGCACGCAAACGACGGGCGATCTTCAAACATCAGTCACAGAAAGACAATATTGCTTATCCGGGTAATGACAAACGCGAATTCTGGCAGCGGGCGGAAGACCGAAACCGCGGCACAGCGGAGTTGTATGACAAACTCGGGATGGCGGAATATGAAGCGATCGAAGCTTTTGTGCGCTGGATTCCCGGTGTGAAAGAATTGCATTGACGAGTGTTTCGAATTGGGCCCGTCAGCAGTTGTTTACAACGCATGAGCACGCAAACCCATGACATTTGACAGAACCAGGTCCGATTTATTTCAGGGCCGGTTTTTTATGGGTGATTCCAGGTCTTGCGCAAATCATCCAGGAATTTCTGTAGTGCACGACCACGATGACTGATCCGGTTCTTCTCATCAGCTTCTATTTCAGCAAAACTCTTTTTCATTCCATCCGGTAAAAACACCGGATCGTACCCGAACCCACCTTCACCACGCTCTTCTGTCAAAATCATCCCATTGCAAATTCCCTCGTAGAAACGGATCTCATCCCTGGCTATAAAGGCCAGAACGGTCCGGAACCGGGCGGTTCGCTGTACCGGATCCGTGATGTGTTCCATTTTAGCAAGAAGATTTTTGCGATTTTGAGCATCGTCAGCACCCGGCCCTGCAAACCGGGCCGAGTAAACACCGGGCCGTCCATCCAGCGCATCCACCTCCAGGCCGGTGTCGTCAGCCAGCGCCGGCAATCCGGTCAACTTTCGAACAAAACGGGCCTTGATCTCTGCATTTTCGTAAAGCGTGCTGCCGGTTTCGTCAATTGCCGAATCACCGGCCACATCTTTCAGTGACCGGACCTGCCATCCTTCTCTCTGCAGCAGGGCGTTTAATTCCTTCACTTTGGCGGGATTTCCGGTGGCCAGTACCAGAATCCGGTCATTGATTTGACTCATGACTTTGTTGGAATCACACTGAGTTTGCGGAACTCTTCATACCGGGCATCGACATCGTATCGGTTCAGCTTGCGAAAACTCTCAGCCCCGAACTGCTCCACACAAAAACTGGCCATCACGGACCCGTAGATGACAGCACGTCGCAAATTCTCCCTGTTTATCTTGTCGGACCACGAAAGCCAACCTGCAAAACCACCCATGAAAGTATCTCCCGCGCCGGTAGGATCCACGATTTTCGACAAAGGGTAAGCCGGAGCGGAAAACATGTCGTAGTCGGAGTAAAGATTCGCACCGTGCTCGCCTTTTTTAATGATCAGGTACTTTGGGCCTTTTGCACGAATTTTTTTGGCGCATGTAACCAGATTCGTTTCACCGGACAGCTCCCGCGCTTCCTCGTCGTTGATGATCAACACATCTACACGGCTGATGGTCTCTTCCAGGGCTTCCCGGGCTCCTGTAATCCAGAAATTCATAGTGTCGCAAATAGTCAACTGAGGCTGGGTGACTTGATCGAGCACTTTAAGTTGCAACTCTGGAGCGATATTACCGAGGCAGACGATGCGGCTTCCCTTGTACACATCGGGAATGACCGGGTCAAAATGCTCGAAGACATTGAGTTGCGTATCCAGCGTATCCCGGAAGTTCATATTTTCGTGATAACGGCCTTTCCAGAAAAAAGTACGGCCGCCCTCATCCTTTTTAAATCCCTCAAGATCCACTCCTTTATCCTTGAAATACTGCAGGTCCATATCATCAAAATCGTTACCGACCGTACCGACAAGCCGGACAATATTGGAGAAAAACCGCGATGCAAAGGATATATAGGTTGCTGATCCGCCAAGGGTGCGATCCACTTTGCCTGCCGGAGACTCAATGCTGTCGTATGCTACAGAACCAACTACAAGTACACTCATAAAATAAAGTTTATTATGTGAATAATTACTAATAAATATGCGAAGATACAACTTTATCACACTTCAGGGAACCGCAATTTCGACAGGAATATCTGATCCCGGAGCTTCGAAAAAAACTGCGTTCGGACCGGATATTTTGCGGGCACGAACCGGATGCGTTTTCACTTCTGATGAATGGGGAGATGGTCCGAACCGGTATGGTACGAACCGGTTTCGATTAACTATATCACAAAAAAATGAATGTTAACTGAGGAAATGTCTGAAGCATAATATAACTCTGTTTATTTCCTCAGATATCCGGTTGATCAAGGGTCAAATAAATGATTTGGAATGTTGGGCACCGGTGCTTCCACTTCCTCTACCCACTTTTCCAATTCTGCCAGCAACGCTTCGGCTATATCCGGATGCACTTCAGATAAATCATGCTGTTCCGAAATATCCTCTTTTACATTGAATAACTCGAAGCGTTCATATTCATAGTAGTTGATCAGTTTATAATCTCCCTGCATAATGACCGACAGTGGAACTGCCCTCCAGTAGTTCTCTGGTCCATCATGGACAGGTAAAACACTATCTGACCCACCCCCACCCAGATAAAGAGGGAAATGAAAAAACATAGATCGATTGCGATCAAACTGATCCTCCTCACCTCTTAAAATAGGCAAAATGGAAGCCCCGTCTACCGGCTGCGACTCCGGTAGCGGCAACGATGCCATTTCAGCAAAAGTCGGCATCAGATCCACTCCATTGACAGCAATATCACTATAGCTGCCCGGCTGAATTACTTCCGGCCACCGCACAGCAAACGGAGTACGAATCCCTCCTTCATAAAATGTTCCTTTGCCCGCCCGTAACGGATAATTTGATGTGTAATCTGACAATCCACCATTATCGGAGGTGAAAATTACCATTGTATTTTCCTCCAACTGCAAGGCTTTCAAAGCCGCAAGTACCCGGCCCGTACTGATATCCAGCTGCTCGATCATGGCCGCATATACTGCCGGATCAAAGTACTCGGCCTCCTTTCGCAGCACTTCAAATGCTTCCGGATCAAAATCCCCGCTGTTGTCATATCCCCCCAGTTTTTCAGCAAAATATGCAATGCGTTCTTTGCGGGCTACCAGGGGTAAATGCGGCTCCCAGTGAGACAGATACAGGAAAAACGGCTGATTCCGATTCTCATGCATGAAATCGATCGCCGCATCGGTCAACCGCTCGGCTACCGTTTCATCTTCATAATAACGCTTTTCCTGTCCATACAAATTGGTGATAAAATTGATTGTCCCATCGGCCGAAGAGATATCAAATCCCTGGTTATCATCACCTATATGCCACTTTCCCAGCCGGGCCGATACATAGCCACCTCGTTTCAGCATTTCCGCAAGAGATTCAAATTCCGGATCAACATGATTCACACTTACATCAAAAGATCCAAAAAACGACTCGTCGGCATCATGTGTCGGGGTCTTCCAGCGCATATTTGAGATAGCTCCTCCCCTGGAGTACCCTTGCGGGATATACACCTTGTGACGGGGCGAATACATGCCGGTTAAAAGGCTGGCCCGAGTCGGAGCGCAGTTCGCCGCCGAAGGATAAAACCGGCTCAGTACCATACCCTCTTCAGCCAGTCGGTTAATGTTAGGTGTCTCGTAGAATTCTGAATTCTCCAGTCCCTTATACCCGGCATCTGACCATGCCATGTCATCGGCAAAAATGATGATGATATTCGGCTTGTCTGCTTGACCCGGCTTTTCATCTGAACTTTTCAACTCAGCGAGAGCCGTATTCAGTTTCATGCAAAACAAAAGCGTAATACAACCGATGATCAATATGGCTTTCCAATGTATCGTACACATATTCATCTGTTTAATAGTTGAATGTTACATGTAACATGGTGCACCCGCGTTCATCACTTGCCCGAAATCAGGTTATGTAGCCAGATTGATTCATTTGTTTCATTGGCTGGGATTGATTTTATATAATCAGGGCACCACTAACGGATAATGCTCATTCTCTGTCCGTGCGGTTCGAAACAGCTCTTCGACCCGGGTGACGATATCCGGATTTTGGGCGGACAGGTCATTCTCCTCTCCGATATCCACGGAAAGATCATACAGTTCTGTGGGTTGGTCGAAGTTATTTCGCACCGCTTTCCAATCTCCCATACGTACCGCCTGTTTGGATTGATCGCCGTGCAAGAATTCCCAGTACAAATATTCCGGATCCTGTTGGGGACGGTTTAACAGTGCGTTTACCATGGAGATGCCATCGGTGGATTGCGGTGCGTCGGTTCGGGCCAGTTCGGCAGCCGTAGGCATAAAGTCCCACATCGACCACACCTGGTCACTCACCTGGCCCGCCGGGACTGCTCCGGGCATCCAGGCGATCATCGGCACACGAATTCCACCTTCGTATAGATCACGTTTGCCACCCCGGAAGGGGCCGCCACTGTTGAAATATTCCGGATCATAGCCCCCTGAGTTATGAGGACCGTTATCACTGGTAAACAGTACCAGTGTGTTTTCATCTATCCCCAGTTCTTGCAGAAGGTCAAGAAGCCGGCCGATATCCCGGTCCATACGTGTCACCATCGCTGCATATGTGGCAAGCGGTTTTTCGGTTCCGATATATCTGGGGTGGGCGTCAACGGGAAAAGGAATTTCATCAAAAATGCTATTACCATCTTCATCAAGGTATTCTTGCAGTGAATCATCCGGGACCGTCAATTCTGCATGAGGTATCTGCAGTGCCAGGTATAAGAAAAAAGGGCCTTCCCGATTAGCCTTGACAAACCATTCGGCCTCCTGCATATCCAGATCGTGTGAATACTGAGTCTGTTTCCTTTGCGGACTATATTCGGGCTCAAACGGATACACTTTCCATTCAAGAAACACATCCAGCACATCCCTGTTACCGGTGAGAATTACACGATTTTGATTGCGCCAAACCCATTCCGGGTAATAGGTATGCGCCCGGCGTTGATTCAGAAATCCCCAAAAATAGTCAAAACCTTTCAAGTTGGGAATGCCGGTGGTACCCGCTTCTCCAAGGCCCCACTTACCGATAAGTCCGTTAGTATAACCGGCCTGTTGCAACACTTCAGCTACAGTGGTATCATTGG
>SLQC01000248.1 GCA_007131625.1 Balneolales bacterium
AATTTAAATATGCCTGTTCGCGAAAAGAAATTTACCCGAAATGAGCTGCTGATTGACTACTGTTTACTTGTTTTACCTCGTACGATCGAAGAAATAATATTAAATCTGTTGCCTCAGGGTAATATTTCCAAATGGTTTTCCGGAATCGGGCAGGGAGCGAGTGGTGTTGGTGTCACAAAAGCGATGTATTTCCATGATTACTTTTTTACCAATGCACCGCAATCCCGGCGTCATCACAAAGAGAAAAGTTAATTTAACACTTTCATTTGTCAGCTGTACGGAAAAGCCGTCGGATTTACCGGATTTCACGATCGATCGTATCTTTTTTTGACAATTAGACATTTTTCCGTTTATTGCCCATATAACAGGCAACGGGGTATTCTTATTTAGTTATTATCGGGAGGCAGCTATGAACTCTATGCAGCTAAAAACTCAAAAATTATTTGATGAAGCCGGTATCACTATAAATGGTAAACGCAAATTCGATATCCAGGTCCATAATGACCGATTGTATCAGAAGGTTTTTGCAAATGGTTCACTCGGTCTGGGTGAGGCATACATGGAAGGATGGTGGGACTGCGAGGCGCTCGACGATTTTTTTTACCGGGTTACCGCCGCACAGCTGGAGCGACGTGTTAAGCCAATTCGTGAAATGGGGACCATTCTCAAAGCATCTCTGATGAATTTGCAAAAACCTTCGCGTGCATTTGACATCGGCAAACACCATTATGACATCGGCGACGATCTTTATGAAGCGATGCTCGACAAACGAATGATCTACAGTTGCGCATATTGGAAAGGTACGCGGACCCTTGATAAAGCGCAGGAAAACAAACTGGATCTCGTCTTTCGCAAACTCGGCCTTAAAAAGGGAATGCGGGTATTGGATATCGGCTGTGGATGGGGTGGTGCCTTGCAGTATGCTGCAGAAAAATACGGAGCGACAGGTGTCGGCATCACGGTTTCGCACAATCAGGCGGTACGGGCAAAAAAGGTTTGCAAGGATCTCCCGGTCGAAATTCGCCTGGATGATTACCGCAAACTTGAGGGAACGTTTGATCGCATCTGGTCCATTGGTATGATCGAACATGTCGGTGCAAAAAACTATCGAACGTTCATGCAGATCGCTCATCGCTGCCTGAATCCCGACGGGCTATTTCTTCTCCATACCATAGGCGGAAACAGATCGGCATCAAAAACCGACCCCTGGATTGGCAAATACATTTTCCCGAACTCCATGATTCCCTCCATTCGCCAGCTTGGACTTGCCATAGAAGACCTTTTTGTGATGGAAGACTGGCATAATTTCGGCACTGAATACAATAAAACGCTGTTGCGGTGGTACAAAAACATACTCTCACACCGTGATCAACTCTGTGAAAACTACGACGAAAGATTTTTCCGAATGTGGCAATACTACCTGCTCTGTTGTGCCGGAGCTTTCCGCTCACGCAAATTGAATCTGTGGCAAATTGTGCTCTCTCCTAACGGCGTTTCCGGGGGGTACCAATCTTTCAGATAGACAAAAGTTTTTTTACCGTCATCAGCAAAATGGCTTCGGGTGATTCTTTGCTAAAGCCCTTGATCGCTTTGTCAGCGTCAAGCAGAACCTCAAAAAGCCACGGACACGTAGCCAATGGGTAATTTCGTCCTGCCCGGACCAGCTTTTCATAGTAAAAAACATTATTGACGCCGGTTGCATCCCGGATCTGGTCCGGTTTCATTCCTTTGCGAGACAGCCGTTGAATATGCCAAATCTTCCCGAACGTCGTATTGAGAAATCCGATTATTTTTATCACCTCTCCGGTAGTCGATTCAGCCTGCTGCATCAAACGCTCGGCAATAAACATCGCTTTATCGGCCTCGCGGTCCAAAAGTGCATCCGAAAAATTAAACAGGGTATATTGACGATTGAAACCTACAACCTGCCGCACATCCTGGTCGGTGATTGCACCGCCATCTTCCCGATAATTGGATAGTTTTTCGATCTCAACAGTCAACTGCTGCAAATGCCCCCCGACATGATACCCCAGTAGCTGAGCGGCACTATCTTCAAACTGTAAATTGTGCTCCACCGACGCCCACGTTTTAATCCATTGCTGCAACCGGAAGTCGGGAACCGCATCGAATGTCTGTGATGTTACGACTTTACTTTTTTTCAGTGCTTTGCCGATCCGGGAATTTTGAGCCGGTTTTTTCTCGCTAATCAAAATAAGTAATGTTGTGGGGTTGGGCCTGTTCAGATAGTTGGTCAGGTCATCCTGATTTCCCAAATCTTGGTTTCCCGCCTCGATCGCATCGTCTCCGGTCGAATCACCAGCACCACCCTCATAATCCAATGCCTCCTTTTCAAACATCTGCATAAAATCACGTACAACTACCGTCCGCCGGTCGGACATCATCGGATAACTCCGGCATATGTCGATGAGTTTATCGACGGTGAAATCCCGGCCATATAATATATCGAGATTGAAATCCCTCGCCTCCTCCGGGATCAGCTCGATGGCGGAATCCTGAAGACGATCCGCAAAAAAGGTTTCTTCTCCGAAAAATGCGTATACCGGTTTTACTTTGGGACTCCGGATCTCTTCAAGTATCGTATTGTAAAGTTCCAGACTAGACGGTTTTCGTGCCATTATGCGAATGAAATCTGTATGGATAATAAGTTTGGATTGAATGTGATGCAGTTATGTTGTATAGCAAAATAGTGCACCAAAGTGATTCAACAACTGGAACATTCACTGTTCCAGACAGAAAAAGTTTTGTTCCCTCCTTAATTCAGATGGAAGGAACCTAAAAGCGTTACGGGTACAAACGTCCCATCATTCTGGGAAACGGGATGGTTTCCCTGACATGCTTGAGCCCACACAACCAGGCTACTGTCCGCTCGAGGCCGAGTCCGAACCCGGAATGGGGTACCGATCCGTATTTCCTGAGATCCAGATACCATTGAAACTGTTCCTCGGGCAAATTGTGCTCTTTGATACGCTGACGGAGTGTCTCAAGATCGTCTTCCCGCTGTCCGCCACCGATGATCTCGCCGTATCCTTCCGGTGCCAGAATATCTACCCCAAGCGCGATATTGTCGTTAGCGGAATCGCGCTTCATATAAAACGCCTTGACTTCGGCCGGATAACCGTAAACCATGACCGGTGTGACTTCGTCCATCGTCAGCAATGTTTCATCACTGCCGCCAAAATCTTCGCCCCATTTCTTCTCAAGTGCGGAATTTTTCCAGACCGGGATATTTCGGAGATCTTCTTCGATCTGATCCATCCGGGCGTTGATCTCACCACGTCGCCGATCGATTTGGAACTTACGGCCTTTCTTAGCCTGTCCGAATTCGGAATCCAGTGCAGCCAGCTCCTTCTTCAGCGATTCTGCTTCCTCCTGCCGGTCCGATTCCATCCGGTCGAGTTTCTCCTGCATCTGCGGAGATTTTAGCCGTTCGATCGCTTCGGTATAGGTGATTCTGGGGAATGGTGCCTTAATCAGCTCCAGCGTTGCGGTATCTCGCTCTAGCACCTCTAATTCAGAGCGATTTAACCGGACAACTTCCGAAACGATAAAAGCCATCATCTCTTCAGCCAGATCCATATTCATGTCCAGATCGTAGTAAGCCATCTCCGGTTCGATCATCCAGAATTCGGTGAGATGCCGGCGCGTTTTACTCTTTTCAGCCCGAAAGGTTGGTCCGAATGTATAAATTTTCCCGTGTGCCATGGCCATCGCCTCGCCGTATAGCTGTCCCGATTGTGTCAGATACGCTTTGCGGTCGAAATAATCTGTTTCGAAGAGATTGGTCGTGCCTTCGGCTGCATTTCCGGTGAAGATCGGCGCATCCATCTGCACGAATCCACGCTCCTGAAAGAACCGGTGTATGGCGAATATAATGGTGTTTCGCACACGCATGGCAGCCCATTGTTTGCGACTCCGCAGCCACAGATGGCGGTGCTCCATCAGAAATTCGACTCCGTGCTCTTTCGGTGTGATGGGATACTCCTCGGCCTGGGAAACGATCTTCAGATCACGCACATGCAATTCATAACCACCGATGCTTCGTTCATCGGCATTCACCATCCCGGTAATCACAATGGCACTTTCCTGTTGTAGCGAAGAGGCCTGTTCCCACACTTTCGGTGAGACATCATCCTGAGCTACAACGGTCTGACAGAGTCCGGTCCCGTCACGGACTATGATGAAAACAAGTTTTTTGCTGGTCCGGATGTTGTACACCCAGCCATTCAATGTGGCCTCTCTGCCTGAAACTTCTGAAATACTATCAATATATACCATATAAATAAGGTTTGTGTCAATATTCCGATTTCCAGACCACCGCCAATCCGTTGAATAGACTACTTCATCAACTTCTTCATCTTCCAATGAGCCATCATCTGTATCACCGATCTCATCTAACTGAGTCACCTGGCCTCAACTAACTAAATCACCCGGCCTGATCTTCTGCATCACCTGCCTGCCCGTTATTCTCGGGCATCAGAATGGTCTCGGTAAACTCTTTCTCATCAAAAAAGGTTTCACTAAGATCGCGAATTTGTCCGGCATCTGCACGGTCAATTTCTGCAACAAGTTCGTCCAGCGTCACATATCGATCGTAAAAAACCTCCGATTTGGCCAAACGGGTCATCCGGTTACTCATACTCTCCTGGGCCAGCAGCAATTTCCCTTTCAATTGTGATTTTGCCTCACTAAGCTCTTTTTCAGGTATCTTCTCTTCCCGCAGGCGGCGCAGTTCGGCAAGAACCAGCTCCCTCATATGATCGACATAACCTCGGTCGGTTCCGGTATAGATCCCGAACAAGCCGCTGTCGCGAAACGCCTCCATGAACGACTGAATATGATAACAGTATCCGTATTTCTCCCGGATGTTCTGATGCAGCCTAGAACTCATTCCCGATCCCAGCACTGTATTGGCCAACAGCAGTTTGTACCGGTCGGGATCGACGGCAGAAAGAGCGCGGCGACCCAGCATAAAATGGGTTTGTTCGATGGGTCGTTTCAGGACCTCCCGGCTTGCCACATACGGTGTCATCGGTTGGTCTCCGTTGCCGGTGACGGTTGACTCAAGCGGCTGAAAGTACTTCTCTACCAAGGCTGTAACACGATCATGCTCAGCATTTCCCGCTACCGCAATGATCACATTCCGGGGGTGGTATTGCTCGCCGATGTACTGAAACAGATGGTCCCGTGTAAAGCTGTTCACCGTCGATTCATAACCAATAATCGGCCGGCCCAGTGGATGGGGTTGAAACAACTGTTTGTGAAACTCTTCGAAAATGAAATCTTCGGGATTGTCCCGGTACATTTTCATCTCTTCGATGACGACTTTTTTCTCCTTTTCGATTTCCACTTCCGGAAACAGGGAATGGATTACCATGTCGGTGAGAACATCCAGGGCTGTATCCAGCTCGGTGTCGAGGCACCGGGCATAATAACAGGTCAGCTCCGGGGAAGTGAAAGCATTGAGATAGCCTCCTACCGACTCCATGCTTTGAGCGATGTCGTATGCCGACCGGCGTTCGGTTCCCTTGAACAGCATGTGTTCCAGAAAATGGGTTATGCCTGCCTCCTCTTCCTTCTCGTGGCGGCTGCCTGTTTTGACCCAGATACCGACCGACAGACTGCGGACGGTGCGAATGGATTCGGTTACAATTCGGAGGCCGTTCGGAAGAACGGTTTTTCTAACGCGGTCAGGTGTACTCATAGTAATGAATAATGTACCCGAAGGTACGGTTGAAAATAGAAGCGCTGCCTAACATCCCGGAATGTAATTATGAGAAATCACAAAACATCTCCGGCAATAAAACCTGTCATTAAAGCGGCAGATAGTTATTACCAAACAAAATAAAAGCGCCGATCACAAAGTGACAACGCTTTTTAAAAAACCAGTTCCGGATCATCGACTTGATGGAAACCTCTGCCACCATCCGATGATCCGGATAATGGAATACTACTACCCTTCTTCTTCTTTTGGGAGAAGAGCTTTGCGCGAAAGACGAAGCTTTCCACCATCTTCCACTCTCAGCAATTTAACCTCAATCTGCTCTCCCTCAGAAAGCACATCAGTCACTTTGTTGATCCGTTTGTGACAAATTTCAGAGATATGAAGAAGTCCGTCACGGCCCGGCATGATCTCGACAAACGCACCGTATTCCTTGATCGAACGAACCGTACCCATGTACACTTCGCCCTCCTCAAGGTCGCCGGTGATGCCCTTGATCTTCTGAACAGCTGCTTCAATTTTTTCCTTGCTGTCGGCCGAAATAGTGACAACTCCCTTGTTGCCGATTTCTTCGATCATAACTTCGGCGCCCGTTTCACGCTGGATGGACTGGATTACTTTTCCACCCGGACCGATAATACCGCCGATCTGGTCGGTTTCCACTTCTATTTTCACGAACGAAGGCGCGTACTGGGAAACTTCGGATCGGGCTGTGGAGATGCTCTCGGCCATTTTTTCGAGTATGTGCAGCCGGCCTTCACGGGCTTGCTGCACCGCTTTGACCATTACCTCATAAGAGATTCCCTTCACTTTGATATCCATTTGGCAAGCGGTGATACCGTCGGCCGTTCCGGTTATTTTGAAGTCCATGTCTCCCATGTGATCTTCCTCACCCTGGATATCGGATAGCACTACCTCTTTGCCGTCACCCACAATCATTCCCATTGCAATTCCCGCTACCGGCTTTGACAGCGGCACACCGGCATCCATGAGCGCCATGGACCCGCCACAGACCGAGGCCATGGAGGAGGAACCGTTGGACTCGAGTATATCGGATACGATCCGGATGGTATAGTCAAACTCTTCGGTCGATGGAATCAGCCATTTCAAAGCACGTTCAGCCAGATTACCATGCCCGATTTCACGTCGGGATACACCACGCATCATTTTCACTTCACCAGTACAAAACGGCGGGAAGTTGTAGTTGAGCATAAATCGCTTGGCATCGCTGTAGAACAGTGTGTCTATCATCTGCTCATCACGCTTGGTTCCCAGTGTCACCGAGACCAGAGCCTGCGTTTCACCGCGAGTGAATATTGCCGAGCCGTGTGTACGGGGCAGATAGCCCACTTCGGTCCAAATCGGACGAATTTCAGCTGGCTTGCGGCCATCAATTCGCTGCTCTTCTTCAAGAACTACCTTACGCATGGCTTCTTTCTGAATCATATGACAAACTTCGGAAATAGCCATTTCCTGCTCGGGATACTCTTCCTTAAGCTGTTCCGTAATTTCCAAGCGTACATCTTTGCACGCCTGACCATACTCTTTTTTGGAGAGTTTCTGACGGCTGATTTCTATTAAACGGTCACCGACGAGCTCGCGGATTTTGGCTTCCAGCTCTTCGATGCTTTCAGTTTCGGGATCTTCCCATTTCTCTTTACCAAATTCTTCCCGAAGTTCCAGTTGAAACTGACAGAGTTTTTTAATGGCTTCGTGAGCCTGACGAATGACATCAACCATTTCCTCTTCAGAACACTCCTCCATTTCGCCTTCCACCATAACAACACTTTCAGGCGTACCGCCGACGATCATTTCGATATCAGCATTTGCCAATTCAGAAACTGTCGGGTTAATTACAATCTCATTGTTGATTCGAGCCACACGAACCTGGGCCATCGGACCGTCAAACGGAATGTCGGACAGTGTCAGCGATAGTGATGAGGCCACGGCACCAAGAACATCGCCGTCATTTTCACCGTCGGATGAGAAGACCTGGCAGATAACCTGGGTTTCGTTCATAAATCCGTCCGGGAAAAGTGGGCGGATGGTCCGGTCAATCAACCGGGCGGATAAAATTTCTTTTTCTGAGGGCCTTCCCTCCCGCTTGATGAATCCACCAGGAAACTTTCCACCGGCAGCAAAGGTCTCTTTGAATTCCACGGTGAGCGGAAAAAATGGTTGCCCTGGTTTGGTCTCTTTGGCAGCAGTGGCGGTGGCCATGACTACCGTGTCCCCTATTCGTACAAAACAGCTACCGTTTGCCTGTTTTGCAAGCCGGCCGGTATCTACCGACAGCTCTTTTCCGGGTGCATATTCAATCGTTTTTAAATCAGCTTTCATAGTATTGTTCTAATCTTCATTCGTCATTTGCGTACAATACAATAAACGGGGGGAAATGAATCCCATGATGTGCAAAACGCCCATAAATCACGCACCCGGATATTGTCAAAACAGTGGGGTTTTTTACAAGAAAGGAACGATAATGCCGTGCCTTTTACTGTTATTATTTCCGGATCCCAAGCTCTTTGATAAGCTTGCGGTATCCTTCAATATCCTTTTTCATCACATAGTTCAGAAGCCGGCGGCGCTTTCCAACCAGTCGAAGGAGCCCAAGTCGAGTAGAGTGGTCTTTCTTGTGTGATTTGAGGTGGTCAGTCAACCGGTTGATACGCTCTGTGAAAAGGGCGATCTGAGCTTGCGGTGAGCCGGTATCGTCACCGGATTTACCAAACTTCTTAAAAATTTCCTTCTTTTCTTCGGTCTTAATATTCATTTACAAATTCTCCGCTTTAGATTATATCATACTAAAGTAGATACAAAATTTCAGTTAAGCCGAAAATATAACGCTATTTCCCGGTATTAGCAACTAAAGCCGACTGCAAGTAACACTTTCTACAGCTTGTTTATGCATTACATCTTGTTGCTCATCCTCACCATGACAACCATATTTCGATTCTGCATTGTCATATTGACCGAGGCGATAAAATACAAGCGGGCCGAGAAGTGTACGGTTCAATCGTTACTCAAACACCGGTCCCGGTCCAGAATAAGCTGCCGTACCAGCGATTCAGGCCCATCAAACTTTTTCTCACCCCTAAGCCGGCGTAAAAACCGAACCTTCAGTCTGCTTCCGTAAATGGTACGGTTAAAATTAAACAGGTGCACTTCCGGAACCACGTTCGTCCCACCGTCGAATGTCGGCCGAACACCGATATTCATCATTCCCGGGTACCTCTTTCCTTCCAGTTCTGTATTTACACAATAAACACCCAGAGCCGGTAGAACTTTACGGTCGCTATCCGGTTTCAAGTTGGCGGTCGAGAAACCAATCGACCGTCCTCTCTGATCCCCCTTTACGATAGTGCCGCTCATTTCATAAGGCCTGCCGAGCATTTCCGCTGCTGCCGATACCTTTCCTTCCTCCTCCAGCAACCTGCGGATTATTGTGCTGCTGACGGTTGTGTGTGCCACTTCATGCCCCTGTTCCACATAGACCGAAAAGCCCAGTTCCTTAGACAGTTGCTGCAATGTATTGATGGACCCCATCCGGTCCCGGCCAAAATGGTGATCATAACCGATCACAAAAGTTTCCACACCAATTTTGTCATGAATGTACTCCCGGATAAATTGTTCGGAGGATAGCATGGAAAAATCTCTGGTAAACGGGATGACAACCGTTTCATCGATGCCGTAATCACGCATTATAGCAGCCCGTTCGGAGAGGGTCGTCAGCAATCGGATACCACCCGACAACGGGGTGATGATGTCCCTCGGATGCGGATCAAATGTCACGGCAACTGCAGGAGCATTCTGCTTGCGTGCCCGGGCCACAACATTCTGTATCAACGCCTGATGTCCCAAATGAACACCGTCAAAGGTGCCAACCGTTACGACATTCGCGGCGTTTTTCCGGTACTCCTGCAAAAAAACGGGTTCACTCATGATTCAGATCTGAATTCATCTGTTAATATCAATTGATTCTTAAGAACAGATTGATAATCCTTGATAAGGACAGATGGAGCATCCATGTGATAATCATGCGCCAGTATGTCGGAGTTTTCTGTCATCGGTGTTACAAGGTGTTACATGTTGTTACATGTTAATGATGAAGTTACCGCAGTAATTCCGTGAATTGCACATTTTAACCTTCTTTCGGTTGATAAAGATCGCGTAACAGGTCAATGCCCAATGCGTTGTAAACCCTGAACGGGCCAATTTCCGTTCGCCGAAGGTCCGACAGGTGGGCGCGCGTTTCCAGAGCGATGCCGATATCATGAGCCAGGGTCCGCACATAGGTCCCCTTGCTGCATGTTATATCGAGTATCATCCGTCCACCTTCAAAGGAAGTGATTTTAATGCGGTGGATCACCACTTCCCTCGGCTCCCGTTCTACAATCTCTCCTTTCCTGGCATAGGTATAAAGCCGTTTTCCATCTTTCCATAACGCTGAGTACATGGGAGGTATCTGCTGGATGGCTCCAGTAAAGCAATGCTGAATCAATTCTTCGGCCATTTCCCGGTCTATATGATCAAATGGTGCGTGTTTGTCTGGTTGTGTGGCGGCATCCTGGCTGGGTGTTGATGCACCGAAGCAGACATCCGCCAGATATCTTTTGGGATATTCCTGGATTTCGGATACACTTTTGGTCGCTTTTCCGGAACAAAGAATCATAAGTCCGGTCGCCAGCGGGTCCAGCGTACCGGCATGGCCGGTTTTTTTGACTCTAATGCGATTTCTGAGAAACCGGACAATATCAAAACTGGACCATCCGGTGGGTTTATCGACAAGAAAAACAGCGCCACCGCTATAATCGGCTCCGGGTTCCGGAGGGTGATGGCTGTCATAAACCGGCAGCTCAAATATCGGAACGAGGGTGGTGGCCATAATCGTTAACAGAAGGATAATCAGATATTACCGGTCGGAATCCCGTCCGGGCTTGTCCGGATTCACATCCCGGCCGGACGAGGCACGCTCCGACTGAATCTTTTTGAAAAGCGAGTCTATTTTTTCGACATATTCGGCGGTATCATCCAGGTGAAAATGCAGTTCGGGGATTCGCCTTACCTGATGCCGGATACGCCCTGCCAATTTTTTACGTATTTCAGGTGTTTTCTCACCGATAAATTCAAAGATTTCATCGGCATCGTCGTGGTTAGACAGGATACTTAGATTTACGTGAGCCTGTAACAGATCAGGCGAAACACGGACGCTGGTCACAGTCAGCATGCTTTTATGCTGATATTCCTGCTGAAGAATCTCACCGAGATCTGCTTTCAGCAGTGCTGCCACCCGCTCGGTTCGGATACTCATCAGCTTGTTTCTTTCTTGAGTTTGCGTTTTGTTTCTGTCACTTCATACCCTTCTATGACATCACCAACCTTGACGTCGTTGTAGTTTTTGATACCGATACCACACTCATAACCGCTGGCGACTTCTTTTGCGTCGTCCTTGAAGCGTTTAAGGGATGAAAGTTCTCCTTCGTAGATCACAATACCGTCCCGTACAAGACGAATTCTCGAATTTCTTGTAATTTTGCCTTCGGTAATCTTGCAACCGGCAACCGTACCGGCTTTGGGGACCTTGAAAAGATCCTGTACTTCGGCAGTTGCCACTGTTTTCTCACTCACCTCCGGTGAAAGCATCCCTTCCAGTGCATCACGTACCGCATCAACAGCGTCGTAGATAACGCTGAAGAGTCGAATATCAATTTCTTCGGTTTCCGCGAGTTTACGGGCATTGACGGAAGGCCTGACCTGGAACCCGATAATAATTGCATCTGAGGCTGAGGCCAGCAGAACGTCAGATTCGGTTATGGCACCGACACCATGGTGGATGATATTCACCTTGACCTCTTCATTGGTAAGTTTCTGAAGTGAACCGGAGAGCGCCTCGATCGAGCCGTCCACATCGCCTTTGATGATGAGGTTCAGTTCGGCGACTTCTCCCAGGGCGAGCCGACGCGAAATATCGTCCAGCGTCATATGCTTGACTTTTCTAAGCGATTGCTCCCGCTTGATTTGTTGTCGTTGCTGCGCGATATCTTTGGCAGTGCGTTCGTCTCCCACAGATACGATTTTGTCACCGGCCTGGGGGATACCGTCAAAACCGGTCAACTGCGCCGGTTGTGCAGGTCCTACTTCATGAATTCGTTCTCCGATTTCATTTTCCAGAGCTCGTACTTTTCCTGAAAAGGATCCGGCTACAAACGGATCTCCGACCCGCAGGGTACCGCGTCGAATGAGGATATTGGCAACGACTCCTTTACCGCGGTCGACTTTGGCCTCCAGTATGATGCCGGATGCACGCCGATCGGGATTGGCCTTAAGTTCCATAAGTTCCGCTTCGATCAGCACTTTTTCCAGAAGTTCATCAATACCTTCACCGGTATGGGCGGATACGGCAGCAAGTTGAACATTGCCACCCCAGTCTTCAACCAGAACATTGTGATCGGAAAGTTGTTGCTTGATGCGTTCGGGATCTGCTCCTTCCTTGTCAATTTTGTTCACTGCCACGACGACTGGAACACCGCCGGCCTGGGCATGGTTAATCGCCTCAATTGTCTGCGGCATAACGGCATCATCAGCGGCAACTACCAGGATCACAATATCAGTGACCAGAGCACCACGGGCTCGCATCGCGGTAAACGCCTCGTGTCCAGGAGTATCAAGGAAGGTAATATTGCGTTTATCCGGCAACCGGACTTCATAGGCACCGATGTGCTGGGTGATACCGCCGGCTTCACCTGCTGTCACTTTCGTTTTTCGGATATAATCTAGAAGTGATGTCTTGCCATGGTCGACATGGCCCATGACGGTTACCACCGGGGAACGCGGTTTGAGATCTTCCGAAGCATCCTCTTCGTCCTCCTCGATAACTTCGGTAAGTTCCTGCGCATCGACAAAGACCACCTCACGGTCGTATTGATCGGCGATCAGTTCTATCGTACTTGCTTCCAGTCTCTGATTGATGGATACCGCCATGCCCAGATTCATGCAGTGCATAATGATCTCGTTTGGGGGTACATCCAGCAAGTCTGCCAGGTCGCTGACCGTAATAAACTCGGTGACTTCGAGCATCCGCTCTTCCAGCTCCAGTTTTTCCGACTGCAGCAATTCTCTTTCAGCCGCCATCTCATCACGCTTTTGTTTACGCCGTTTCTGGCGCTTCCTTCCGACACTACCACCGGTGTTCAGCATCGCCAGTGTTTCTTTCATTTTGGACTCGACATCGGAATCATCTACTTTCGGCGCTTTGCGTGATTTTATTCGCTTTTTCTTCTTTTTCGGGCGAGCAACATCACTATCATCTTCGACTTTCGGCGCTTCATCTTTGACACGTTTGGTTAAAATCTTCTTCTTTTTCGGCTTGTCGGGATCATCTACTTCCTCAGCTTTTTTCCCCGGGGCCAATACATCCCCCTTTTTCGCTTTCTTTCCTTTTTTCTTCTTTTTCCCAATTTTCTTCTCAACCGGATCGTCGATCTCAATTTTTCCCAAAATACGGGTTCCCGCCAGTTTCTCTTTACGGCCACGGATTATCTCCAGCGGAATAAGTTCTTCTTCCGTTTCGAACTCTTCCACATCACTCTCTTCTTCGTCCGTTACATCC
>SLQC01000288.1 GCA_007131625.1 Balneolales bacterium
CATGTGCAGCCAGCATCAATATATCATATCCTTCTTCATGATACCGGTCTACGGTTTGATGTGGATCGTACTCCTCGTTGCCCAAACCCGGGTGGGTATGAAATTCAGAATCATAATGACCGACATGTTCCCAGTTCAAATCCTGATAAGGTGAGGTAAAAACCCTGTCGGGCGACTCTTCTTCGCATCCTGTGAAGGGCATAATAACTATTAATAACAAAACAGATGAACCAACCTGGAAATTGACCTGTTTTTTTAGAAAACATATTATTTCAATCATATTTTTTCTGATTTCGTTAAGGATATGTAAGTATTGAGAAACCGATTTTCTCAAATTTTTCTTGTATAACATTTAAACAGCCCTTACATAAATTGTATTTTTTACTCAATAATCTCGTATTATTCCCTTATAATTGCGTATTTCATTGCAATTAATCGGTTAAGTAACCTCATGAACCTATCTTAATAAATTTAGAAGGTTATGTCAAGTAACTACAACACTTAACATCAATTCTCGGTAAGGTTGTTGAACTTAGCTAATACAAATATTGCAATAATTAAGCAATCTGCCGACCGCTAAAATGAACCTTTCATTTACTGGAATGTGGCCAGTATTTCCGGTTCGATATTCTTTTCTTTCTTAAGAACGCGATTAGGTAACAAGCTAACATGATAAGCCGAACTCTCTAATTCAGGTTGGTACAGCTTTATGGATGGTGGGTGATGTGTGTTGTCATGGTTTAGCCACAATTACTTCACCTGAATTCATTTCCATGCGGTTGAAACCGTTTCAATATTTCATCTGGATCCATGTCAATAAGTCTGAGCGGGTTGTGAAAACTCATCTCATAAATTTCACTACTCGTCAGAAAATCCAATGATATCATAAAATTGACACAATCGATCAACATAAAAGAGGAGCCTACCAAATAACCGGAATCGGGATTATATAATCGTCCTGATTTTTCCAACAATGCATTATTACCGAGAGTATGGTATTTCCCGGGCGGCATACCTGATATGGGGGATGCATCGCTCGTGATACCTATTTTGTTGATCCCCTTGGCGCGGATAATTGTTTTCAAAACTGAGGGGTTGATGTGATGTCCGTCCGATATAATCATTGCTGTCAACTGATCATTGGCCAGTCCGGCCCAAATCGGGTTTTCATGTCTGTGTATATACATGGGTAGTCCATTGCCAAAGTGCGTAAGGCTACGGGCTCCCGCCTTCACCAATCTTTCAATGTCAGTCTTCGCAGCCATCTGATGACCCAATGAAACGGTAATACCAAGCTCGGTTGCATGCCTGCATAATTCCGCAGCCCCTTTCAATTCCGCAGCAATTGTTAATAGTTTGATGTTTCTTGCTGACCATTCATAGAAATCGTCAAACAAAGTAATGTCTGGTTTCTTGATCCAATCCCTGTTGTGTGCACCCCTTGCGCCGTCAACTACTGATAAAAAAGGACCTTCCAGATGAATACCCGGAATATGGGTTCTTAAATCATCACGCTCTATCACCCTGGCTATCACTCCGAGATTTTTTTGATACACTTCAACTGATGAGGTAATGACGGTCGGCAAAAAATAATCGTTCCGGTTTCGAGTATTTTTTTGAAAGCAAAATAGCAGCTTTCTTCCGTTAACTCCGGACTTGAGAAGTCAATTCCCATGTATCCATTAACCTGAAGGTCGACAAATCCCGGTACTTCCATGATGTTCGCCTGAATAATAAAAGGATAAGTAAATAATCAGCAATTCGGGGTGCCAAACAATGTTACCCTTGCAACAATGAGGCAGACTCCGTATCGAGATATATGGTGCAATTCGGATGATTCTGCAGTATGGATGCCGGGTGTAAATTCGTGATATCTCCGGTCAAACAATGCTTCACAGCTACGGATTTTCGTTCATCGGGAACGGAGCAAATGATATTTTTGGACTTCATGATCTGTTTAATCGACATGGAAATAGCTTTTCGGGGCACATCTTCCAGTTCGGAAAACCACCCTTCGCCCATTTGTTGTTTCCGGCACGCTTCGTCAAGTTCAACAACAATATATGGTGCTCCTGTTTCGAAATCAGCCGGCGGATCATTAAAGGCAAGGTGCCCGTTCTCTCCAATACCGGCTAACGCCACATCAATTGGATGATCGACTATAATCTGGTTCAAACGTTCACACTCATTTTCCGGATCCCCCTTGTCTCCTTCTACAAAAAAAGTCGCTTTCAGTTCAGGAACTTTTGTTACAAATCGTTCCTTCAGATACTTCCTGAAACTCGCAGGATGTGAATCCGGTAAACCGACATATTCATCAAGGTGAAACATGACCACTTTTGACCAGTCGATTCCGGAGATGTCGATAAGCGCTTTAATCGTTTCAAACTGACTGGCTCCGGTAGCAAGAATTACATTTGCAGTTCCTTTTGTCCGGATACTGTTATTGATTATTTCAGCAGCTTGTTTGGCTGCTCTTTCACCCAGTTTTTCCTTTGTTTTGCAAATATAATAAATCATAATTAGTGTTATCTGATGATTCAAAAAATAATTATTCTGATAATGGGGATAATGGGATTAAACAGACCTATTTGGAAGTGGTTTTATGGAGGTCAAATCTTCAATCCTGACGGTCTTTCCCGATTCACTGCTGTGTCTGGCGGCTACACCGATGATCATGGACATTACTCCGTCACGTGTGCCGGCCGACTGCTGCAAGGGATCCGGTGCCTGCGGGTCTCTGAACAATTTGTCTTTCATAAGAGAATCTCCTCCCCAATGACTGCCGTCATGAGGTTGTACGAAAATCGATTCCGGTTCTTTTCCGAGAGGCTTCAGCTTCCATTCCTGTACCCCCTGTGTGTCGGGCCATCCGCCTACTCTGCCTTCTAACCGGCCTTCGGTGCCATTGAATGCAATCCAGATCCCAGGGTGATCAGTATCGGCGGTTAATGAATAATTCAGCGTGACATTATTGGCATATTTTACCAGGGCAGAATGTTTGTCATATATATCAATTTGATTACGGTATACACAATTGTCCCTGATATAACCGTCATAGTGTTCATGAATGACATACAGTTCCATCATTCGCTCACTTTGGGTAATATCCCAGTAATAAGGACATTTTTCTGTATGGGCACAATTGCGGCAATTGACACCCCGGTATGGTCCTCTTGGTCCGAAATGTTCCAGATCGGAATAGGCAAAAACTTCAACAGGGTCAGAATCCAGCCACCAGTTAATCAGGTCAAAGTGGTGGGTTGATTTGTGAACCCAGAGTGTTCCGCTTCTTTCTCTTTCCCCATGCCAGCGTCGCAAGTATTGAGCCAGGTGATTCCGTGTGATATTCCAGTGAAAATCAACAGTATTGATATCACCAATCACATTATTCATCAGTAACTCTTTCACTTTTACAAGCGAAGGCGGCCAGCGCAAATTAAAAGTGACGCGTACTTCCCGATTGGATTTCTTCTCCGCTTCAAGGATGGCTTCGGCTTTATATTCATCAATAGTAAGCGGCTTTTCACAAATAATA
>SLQC01000306.1 GCA_007131625.1 Balneolales bacterium
CCGAATGGCCCATTTAGGTTTATTTTTGTATAACTTGGGTGCAAATTTATTTCAAATAATTTATGCTAATCATCTTCCAAGCCCGGCAACGATACTCTCAGCAAAAAACAGTACAACAGGAATAGTATAATGGGGGTCGCTCTGGCTAAAACATCGACTCCATGGATCGTGGAATTATGCCACAAAAAATAGCTGGCCCCACCCGGAAAAACTACAAAAAACAGGAAAAAGATCAGCCAGCCATAATATTTTTCCTTGAATAATACGCTGATTAAAAGGGGAGTGAATATGACAGCGATAATTAAAAATATTATAAAGGCAAGATGCGGAAGATAATAAAGACAGAGTCCGAAGAATATTATCGCAAAACTGCCAAAGTCCCATTCCAGCCATCTTTTAAGATGACTGAGGTCAATGGATTTTAATGACTCCATCACCGGACACTATGTTGTATTGTTGTATTCTGAATTCATCCTCGCTTTAAAAAGGTAAGGAAATTTTAAAAATCCAACCCGTGGAAATCGCCAGAACAGGCACTACTGTTTTTGGACCGTTACCCCGGGTGGGTAGGCGTAATCCTGCCACATGCGGTCAATCAGGTCGGAATCCGGTTCTCCGTCATAGGTAATATACCGGTAGCGCACCACATAGGGTGATCCCGGTTCGATAGACATATCGCCGAGTTGTACGGGAGCATAGTTAAAAAACGGTTGTTCGGGATGAATCCGTACCGTTTGTGGATGCCGGTAATTAGCCGGATGTCCCAAAATGGATATTCCCGCCAACGATCCTTCACTGTGACCACCAATATGTGTCCAGCGAACCCTGGTTCCGTGACCATCCCGTCCCAAACCCTCGGAAGTCAGAAAGGTGACATTGTCCGGGTCATTCCAGTCCACATGCCCTCTGAACCCCACGCCTCCATACAGGTATTCCGGTAATATCAACGGTTGCGCGGTATTGGCGGTTTGGGTTACTTTCAGATCGAAAACGTGCACATTTCCGTTAGCCAGTGATGGAAATACCCGCAGCTTCCATTCCTCATTGAGAGCAATAACAGGCGCTGATGCCGACAGGTCTACAAAATAATGTTTGGCACGAAGGCCGCCATGAACGGGTCCCTCCCAGAATACTTCCAGTGAATCGGCATGATCCACCCGGCCGGTTCCCATTCGTACAATCTAAAAGTCGGGTGTCCTTCCCTGAAAACGCGTATGGGGCCAGGCCGACCAGATGCCGAACCCGTGGGACTGGCTGTCCAGATTCAAATGATTGGTCAATACCACTCCGTTGGGTGATTTCACCGGATGGATGTAACCACCGCGTCTGTAATTTTCTCCCAGTACAGCCGGTGGCGAATTATAACCGTGGTAGTAACTTAAAACTTCACGGCTTCCCGATCGAAAAGTAATAAGGTCGGAATCGATGGAATACGATATCGTTGCGGCGGTCGTAACCGCACTTGCGTCAAGCTGATAGGTCCGGGAATCACCGGCGGAAAGCCGATCGAGAATAAACCAGCCGCGGCCGTTCTCGTCCACTTGAACGATTGTGGTATGACCCGCATGACTACGCATCCTGTAGACACCCGGATCTACGTTATCCGGCAAATAAAACGAGACGATTGACTCCGAACGGTCGAGATCACCGGCGGAAACGGTAACATGATACGTTTGTGCCTGCACCTCCATGTGCATGAAGGTTAGAAACAATATGGTTATCACCGTAACTATCATCGGGTATGAAATTTTTGAAATGCGACCCTTCCTCAAAATGTTCACTCATCGGATCCAATTAATAGGATCAATAGTGAAAATAATACCGCTGAAACACAATATAATTTCACTTGTATGGAAACCACAAGTACCCTCACATGACAATCGATTTGTTACTGTTCAAGAAAATGAAAATCCGCAGCTTTCTTCATCCAGCTTCCATTCACTTTGACCCATGTTTGCACAATGTATGCGGGTCCGGTTGGTGAAGGAAGCTTGATTTCAGGCGGTGAATCATTCTGTTCGTAAGCGGAAATGAAATGAGTGATGGTTTCTTGATGCAATCGATATACAACTACATTCAGGAATAGTTCAGAGCCGTCATTTTGATATTGAATGTCCTTAATTTGATGAATACCTCCAAGATTTGAAAATTTACGTTTTTCATTCATTGGAAAAGTTATTCCTGACCCAATCTCAATCTCAAGGTTATTTAGAAAATTTGCATATGAAAATACTTTTTTTAATCTCTCTGAGCCTGTATGCTCAAATACATCTTCAGCAGTTACAAATCCGGATAATGTATGACGTTCATCTGGTGTACTCAATGAAGCAATAAAATTACGGGCGTACATATACTGTTCGATCTCAGAGGGTACCTGTAGATTTTGGCCTGACAAAGCCGGCGGCCATCCAAATGTAAATGCAACCAGAAAAGTGGCGAGGAGCGTTATCTTCATCATAGCTGAGAAGTTATGGATGAAAGGTGGACGTGTTTGAAAATAACGACAATGGAATAACGATTCGTATAATTTCAGCTTTCATTGCGCCGGGTAGTAATCGGTATCACTTTATATACATGGCACAACGGTCAGGAAATGCAAATTGGGTGTCGATATAAATGACCAACACCGATTACAGGAATCTTTACATGAGCCGGTTGTTTTCCGATTACAGCCGGTACAATTCAAATTCATAATCCATTGTCGGATCCGATCTCATTCCATTCAATCCGGTATCTGACAACCTTTTCCAAACCGGTTTCTTCCTCCATCTCCAGCGAATAGAGCTTTCCATCTTTAACTTTTCTGATTTCCCTGCTGCGCGGCCATGTAAAAGTTGCCAGAAGTGTTCCATAGTCGTCGAGCACCCACCATTCATACTCCTCATGATTATCGGTGATAGTGGCAACCCAAAGCCGGTTTTCGTCATCCATCAGCAGGTCATTCATCACCGGCCAGGTATCCGGGACCTCAGCGACCTGGAGTGCCTCTTGAAGTCCGGTGTCATTGGTACGATTCAAGAGTTCACGCTGGTTTAGCGAACTCTTCTTAAAAGGATGGTAAAAAGCACGCTGATACACTCCATTTGTATTGTACACTTTAATCAGGAACTCTTCCGTCCATGTCGAGAACATCATTTCATCATTGGACTTATCAATTAAAGGTTTTCTGCTATAGGGTGATAAGAAGAACACGCGATTACGATCGGGGTGCACCAGCCATTCGATAGCTTCCTGTTCCAAAATTTTATCACTGATGAGTTGTCCCTCACCATCCATAATATAGTCTTGAACCGATCTATCCACTATGTGATTTGGTCTCGGCATTTCATTAAAACGTATCCAAAATGTTCCATCATTTCGGGGAAATATTTTTTCAGGATTTGACAAGCTTAACTCCTCTACGCTGCGCCAGTATTCAGGATTCAAATTTACCGTTCTGGTTAAATCAAATGAATCCAGTGAATATACATCAATTTTTTGGTGACCGCTGTCATACAGATATAAATGGTTTTCATAGACA
>SLQC01000089.1 GCA_007131625.1 Balneolales bacterium
AATGGATTGAGCAATTCGGCAAGGAAAACAGTTATCTCTACTCCGTTTATTTTGTAAATGCTGAAACCGGCTGGGCATCAGGTGATTATTTTGATGATGAATTGGACTATGGGCTCATTTTGAAAACTTTGGACGGTGGAGAAACCTGGCTCGAACAGAATAGCGGCACCGCTACCGACCCGGAAATCTGGTCTGTCGCCGAATTGTTCGATATTCATTTTACTGATGCCGAAACTGGATGGGCAGTCGGCCTCTATCTGGATGACGAATTGGACTATGGGCTGATTCTTCACACTACCAATGGTGGGCAATCCTGGTCAGAGCAGTTCCATGGAGAAAGCTATGAGTATGACGTGTTGTCCCGTGTCTTTTTCACCGATGACAGACACGGCTGGGCAGTCGGCTTTTTCTCCGACGGGTTAACCGAAGGAGGCCTGATTCTGAATACCACCGACGGTGGGGATACGTGGTATCATCAAACGACCAACAGTGATCTGCGCGGGGTTTTTTTCGTCGATGCCCACACAGGATGGGTTACCGGAGAGGCTATTTATTTTTACCAGGAGAATGATACCGGGATCGACGGGTACGATGAAAAGCCGGAATGGTTTGTTCTGAACCAGAATTTCCCAAATCCTTTTAACCCGTCTACCAATATAAGCTATACCTTGGCGCAGACTGTTAATGTTACCCTGGAAGTGTTTGATCCACTTGGTCGACTGGTAGCCACACTGGTTCAGGAACGTCAGCCATCCGGCTCATATATGGTTTTATTCGACGCATCTGAACTGCCATCTGGCATATACACGTATCGGTTGACAGCTGGCGGTGAAGTGCTAACCAGAAACATGGCACTCATGAAATAACAGTTTCGGTATCAAAGGTATTTTCAGTCTGTTCGGCGAAGCCTCAAAACCGGCAATGCTCAGATAGAAATCCCCGTGACAACCGGTTCGTGAACCTTCACGATAACGAATCCCTGCTGCTGCAGACATGTAATCACCGAATGAAGGTGAAAATCCACCGGTATAAAAACTGATACCCGAGATAAGCTCCGTATTGACAATGCCAATAGTGCCGTTTGAACCGCCGTCCTGAATGGGAAAATGCTTAACTCCCGGCATTGGAATATTGTCAATGATGAAACTGACTTCGGTGGGACTTCCACCACGGACGAGCTGACCCTGGCTCATATCGCCATGTGCTTACTCCCGGGACGAATGATTAAATCGGTTTGATGATATGTCTTGATAAACGTTTAAAAATCGATAAATTCGAATTTTTCCGCATCAAACAATCCCTTGTCACTCATCTTGATCGACGGAATCACAAGCAGAGCCATAAAAGATATGAGCATGAATGGGGCGTTTAAAGTACTCCCCATTTCTCTGGCCATTCGGTTTAGTTTTTGGTAGAGGAGTCCGGTCTCCTCCCCGCCGCGATCGGTCATAATCCCGCCGATGGGCAGAGGCAGGATCTCTTCCCGATCACCATGAACCGCAGCCATACCACCTTTTACATCCATGATCAGATTGACGACGCGGCTCAGCGCCTGATCCGAGCTTCCAACTGCAATAATGTTGTGCGAGTCATGCCCGACCGACGATGCGATTGCTCCATTTTTTAATCCGAAATTCTTGATGAATCCAAGGCCCGGTTTTGATTCTTTGTAGCGGTTGACCACTGCAATTTTGAGGATATCCCGATCGGGATCAGAAAGCAATTCGTTATCTGCTTGTGGCAGTTGCACATTGAGACGCCTGGTTATAAGCTCTCCGTCCAATGCTTCAATGACCGGGACAGACCTGTTTTCATGTTCATCGGGATCGCCCGGTAGCACCAACCGGAAATCGGACGGCGTGAGTCGGTATGCCGTAAAATTATTAATAGGCTTCACACGCACCTTGTCAAACCGTACTTCCCCATCATACACACATTTCCCGTCGATCCAGGTCTGGACTACATGCATATCATCCAGTTTGTCCACGATAATAAAGTCGGCCGGGTCACCGGGTTGAAGCAGGCCTACATTCATTCCGTAATGTCGAACCGGATGTACGCAGGCCGAAAAGAGGACATCGAAAAAGTCGATTCCACGCTTCAGGGCACGGCTTACCATTTCGTTGATGTGTCCGGTAATGAGATCATCGGGATGTTTGTCGTCGGAGCAAAACATGATATCCGCCGCGTGATCCTGCATGAGGTCAATCAGCGATTCGTAATTTTTGGCGGCACTGCCTTCCCGGATGATGACTTTCATCCCGTACTTCATTTTTTCGAACGCTTCTTGCCTTGAGAAGCATTCGTGATCAGTGGTTATACCGGCTTCGGCGTATTTTTGTGCCTGTTCCCCGTGGAGTCCCGGAGCGTGGCCATCGACCGGCTTCCCGTTCTCATATGCCGCGCGGATTTTTGCAGCCACATCGGGATCTCCTGACAACACTCCAGGCCAGTTCATCATTTCGGCGAGAAAGTAGATATCGTCCCGTTCAAGTATCGTACGCACATCATCGACGGTCAGTACTGCTCCTGCGGTTTCGAATATGGTTGCCGGAACACATGATGGTGCCCCAAAATGAAACTTCAGGGGAACCTTCCGGCTGTTATTAATCATAAACTCCACGCCGGCAAGGCCACAAACATTGGCAATTTCATGTGGGTCAGAAACTGTAGCTACCGTACCGTGTCTGACTGCCAGCCGCGCAAACTCTGAGGGAACAAGCATCGAGCTTTCAATGTGGATATGCGAATCGACAAAACCGGGCAGAATATAGAGGTCAGATGGTTCCGACTGCCCGTAGGTTCCTTTTGATACCGAATCGCCGGATTGTGGCGATTGACCGGACCGGGCAGTCGAATTCGTTGTTTCCGTCACGCTGAGAATTTTTCCCTTCTGTATAACGATCTCTCCATGAAATTTACGGAGATTCACCGGATCGATAATAATTCCATTTATTTTTGTCATATCGGATATTGGACCATAGTGACAAAACAACAGGATAGACTACATGATGAAACGGCAATACGGTTGAAGCGGGTGACATCAATGTATGAAACACACATGACTAACGCTTTCGACACACAAACAGATAATTAAATCATGGGTGCTCCACCTGACATTATGCACATGCATATTTTAACATCATGAAATGGTATGATCGAGATTTCTGACACACACAGACGCATGATTAAACGCATGGGTGCTCCATGTGAACTTATAAATCCAAACATATTATAATCGCATGAAACATCCATGGCCGATAATTCAGACAAACAGGCATATGATTAAACACATGGATGCTCCATCTGATATTATAATCAAAACATTCTAAACAGATGAAATATAATGATAAATCCAAATGTCTTCCCCAGAAAAGATAATATATCTTTATATCTGTGCACATCTGTCCAAAACGATTGAATAAATAAAAAATGCCAGTGTGAGGCCCGAAAGCTCGGACTTTTTTATTTTTTAGGATACTCCAAACATCCTAAACCCACACTGGCTATGACAAATGTA
>SLQC01000279.1 GCA_007131625.1 Balneolales bacterium
ACGCATCCGATTCGTGCTATTTTCCATGGTCTTTCCGACATTGTTCGAAGTTGCAAGTTCCTAAAGCGCCAATTACCAACCTTTAAAATCCTAAAGCGCCAATTACCGACCTTTAAAATCCTTAATCGCCAATTTCGATTTACATAATCCATTACAATCCCTAAACACCAATTCCGGTGCTCACTATCCTCAATCGCCAATTTTTGGATTATTCAATCCTTTTCACCTTTTTTGATTATTCCTGATTTGAATCGCTGATACGTGATAGTGACTGACCTTTGACAGTCACTATTTTATTATTGACTGAACCGGTAAGTCTATCTGTGATTTTTATTTGTGATCTTTATGAACCTGAACGAAAGTTAACCCGAAACTGATTCGGTATGCTGATTGCCAGAAACCTTGCCCGTTCCATTGACGGTCAGATAATTTGGTCCGGACTCTCATTGACGCTCTCTGCCGGCGACCGGGTATCCCTGCGAGGGCCTACGGGATCTGGTAAAACCTTGCTGATGCGGTCGCTGGTCGGCCTTGATGAGCTTGATGAGGGTGAAATCCTGTACCGTGACCATAAAATAGAGGAATGGGACATCCCGGAATTCCGTCGCCGGGTCCGTTATATCCCCCAGGACGCCTCCTTTGTAACCGGGACGGTACGGGAGAGCATCAACCTTTTTTTTACATTCCGAGCCAACCGTCACCGGGAACTGGACGAGGCCCATCTCTCGGATTATATGGAAATTCTTGAACTGGCGGAGACCTTCCTCGACAAGACGGCGGATCATTTATCCGGCGGCGAAAAACAGGTCGTGGCCTTGCTGCGATCGCTGCTGTTGCAGCCGGATATGCTGCTGCTAGATGAACCGACTTCCAATCTCGACGAAGCGATGGTCGGCCGTGTGGAGCGGCTGATCAATATGTGGATCGAGCAGGATCCAGACCGGGCGTATCTCTGGACGAGTCACGATTCCCGGCAGCTGGATCGAATGACACACTCGTCAGTCACCCTTACTCATCCAGGACTGCAGGGGCCGGGTGTGCCAAACTCTGAGAATTCCAATCCGGGCCTCTAATCATCCACACCGAACCTGGAGCAATCAGCCTCCTCATCAATGAAACAGTAACCAATTATAACGGTAAACTCTCTTGGAACCCTCTTCCTATATTGTTATTTCCAATTTTCAGCTCGTACTCGCCGCGCTGTTGCTACTGGTAAATATCCTGCTGTCAGTCGTGCTTCGGCTCGGACTTGGAAAGGATCTTGTCATCGGGGCGATTCGGATGACTGTTCAGCTAATCCTTGTGGGACTGGTTCTTGAGTGGATTTTCCAGACCCGGCAACCAGCGATGATCATTCTTATGGCCCTGCTGATGACGGGACTGGCCGGGGTCGCGGCGGTCAACCGGACCAGCCGCCGTTTTCCTGGGGTTTATTGGAACAGTCTTGTCATAATCGGCAGCAGTGCCTTTTTAGTAACCGGAGCGGCCATCACCGGGATTCTCAAAGTCGCGCCCTGGTACGATCCCCAGTATCTCATCCCCCTTCTGGGAATGGTGCTGGGTAATGCGCTAACCGGCATATCACTCGGTCTGGACCAGCTGATGGAAGGATGCGTCAGAAATCGAAACTGGATCGAGACCATGCTGTCCCACGGGGCAAGCCGTTGGGAGGCTGCCCATTACGAGGTCCGAGAGTCGCTCCGCACCGGGATGATACCAACTGTCAATGCCATGATGATCATGGGAATTGTGAGTCTTCCGGGAATGATGACGGGTCAGATCCTTGCGGGTGCCGCTCCCATGGATGCTGTCCGCTATCAAATGGTGATCATGTTTATGATCGCTGCCTGCACCGCTCTGGCAACGCTCGGGGTTGTTCTGCTGGCCTGGCGGATTCTCTTTTCAAAGAACCATCGTCTGCTCTGGTCAAAAATAAGTGACAAATAAATCATCGGGAAAACCTGGATGGCGGACCTTGACGAATCCGGTTTGGCAGACATTGACGAATCCGGCATGTCGGCATCGATCCGAATACTGTCTATTTGCAGAGCGGATAGAATAATTGTGGATAAAAGAAAAAGAGCCGTTCAGGTTTGGACATTGACGAATCCGGCATGTCGGCATCGATCCGGATACCGTCTATTTGCAGAGCGGATAGAATAATTGTGGATAAAAGAAAAAGAGCCGTTCAGGTTTGGACATTGACGGAACCGGTATGTCGGACATCGATCCGGATACCGTCAATCAGCAACGGGATTTGGTTCCGGATGATTTGATGGTTCCGATCTACAGAAACTATTATACCCGCATCCCCCTTTACCTTACCAACACCGACGGCGACCACACCCTCCATATTCAGCCAGTTCTCTTCATGAGAATGTTTGATGTCCATTACTTTTTGAACATGTTTCAACATAAACAGACACCACGATTTAGCGAATCAGCTGTTAGGTATGCATTATTTAGCAGCATAACACACATTTTGCAGATGTATAGCACACACTATTCAGAAGTCAAAGACACAACATGCAGAAGTAAAGCATGAATAATACAGATGCAAAGCACACATTGTTCTAATGCTAAATACCTATGATTTCAAAGGCTTGTGACACTCGCAAATGTTTCGGTATTCTCGAAACCATATCATCAGAATCACCATCGAAACGAATATCAAATTCATACCGGAACCATCCGTCAGGCGCAACATCTTCAAGTCCGGTACTCACCGGGAAGGAAACGGCTACAGATTCTCCCGGTTCCAGCACAATTGGGGGAGCTGCAATGGCAATACAGACAGGCAAACCCGCAATATCCCAGTCGCCATCCTTTTTTTTCTCAACCACCATTATCGGCAGATACCCGTTGTCGGGAAGGCCGCATCCGGAAGTAAATACCCAGATTTTCTGATCACTTACATTCCGGAACGTCACAATAATTTCGTCACCGTAATGTACAGAATACCGGTCAAGCTGCACATAAGCGCTGTCATCAGAGCTATCACCGGAATTTTCACCGGAACAATCCACTCCACCGGCAAATGCCCGTACACCCTCAGTTAGTAATGGTGTTCCTTCGGCAAATGCTTGTGAGTCAATCCCTGTCAGCATTGCAATACTGATAAGAAAACAATAGCTGACTTTGACCATATGAGTTGCCATAAATTATTAAGTTTGTTATCTAAGGAATTAAAACGATTGAAAACTGTCAGGTAGTATTCTTAGATTAAGCATGGATCCGTTTGTAATTTATTATCGCGGAAACCTTATGCACAACACCGGAGTCCGGGTCCGGACTATTGCTCATCAGATGTAATCCCGGCATAAGTACCTGTAACACCTCTCCCTGCAATCCAAAAAATACTCTGTAAATAACCACATGTTTGATGAAATCATGATAAACACAGGAGAAACATTATGGCTAAAACCGTAGAAGAGATTCGTCCGATATTGGCCGCAACTCGATCACAGCTATTTGACAAAGCCAATGTTGTAGCCACAGGTATCGGTTACAAGGTCACAGACGGCCGGAAAACCGATGAACCGGCAATCATCTGCTCGGTGGAAACCAAAATACCAGTTAACAAACTTCGAGCCCGGGACCGCATCGCCACCCGGATCGACGGTGTACCGACAGACATAATTCCCACCGGACCGTTCTCCATATTTCAGGACCGGAAAGGACAGATTTCAAATACCCAGTACCGGACCGGACGTTTTCGCCCGGCTCCCGGAGGTGTCAGCATCGGACATATTCATATCACGTCAGGAACTTTGGGATGCCTGGTGCGGAAAGATGATTCTCTGTATATACTTTCCAACAACCACATATTGGCCAACAGTAATGAAGCGACCGTTGGAGACCCTGTTTTACAGCCGGGTCCCCATGACGGCGGACGGCAGTCAGAGGATGAAATTGCGAAACTGAGCGATTTTGTACCAATCCGATTTGAAGAAGGTGATGATAGTAACGGTGGCTGTCCCATAGCCGGTTTTTTCACCACGATATTAAACACTCTGGCAGCTCTGAGTGGCAGCAAAACCCGTTTGCGACAATATCGAATTGCCACCGAAAACAATAAAGTAGATTGTGCCATTGCACAACCTGACATGCCGGATGACGTCGTCGCAGATATTTTGGAAATCGGGACGATTAACGGTATCACCGAAGGGACCCTCAGTATGAATATCAAGAAAAGCGGACGTACCACCGGCTTGACGCACGGAACCATCGATCAGGTCGATGTAACAGTACGGGTAAACTTCGGCGCCGGAAAAACATCAGTTTTTGAAGATCAACTGATGGCAGGTGCCATGAGTCAGGGTGGTGACAGCGGGTCTGTGATTCTGGATACAGAGAATAACATAACCGGCCTGTTATTTGCTGGCAGCGTTACTACGACGATCATCAATCGCATTCAACATGTATTCTCCGAGCTGAATGTACAACTTCCCTGAGACAAGCATAGGATTTATTGCATGGGTTACGTGTTTTCCATTTCGACTGGAGTGACGACTTGCAATACGGGTTTTTGTAAGGGAAATAGTATTTGATTTAAGCGGTCAATAATTATCTTGATGCAATTTAATGGAATAACTTTAACAAATTTAATGTGTGATGACAATTCTGGATCTGATTAAATTCCGTACGTATGCCCCATTCCACCTTACTATTATGGCCCTTATCATGCTATGGGTTACATCGGATGTAACCGCCGAAGAAACGGCATCTTTAATGAGTGGCGCCTGGAGAGGAGACTTTGTGCTTATTAAACACACGATAGACTCTCAGATTGAGGAAGGAGATGGTCAATCCCTGGCAGATGTAGATGGAAATGGGAAAAATAATATTATTGTAGGAACCGGGGACGGTGGAGAAATCTATTGGTATGAAAAAGAATCTCCGACTAACTGGACAAGACACATAATTGCAGATGGCTTTATTGAGATTGAAGGGTCATTAGCCGCCGATTTCAATCAGGATGGGCAAATTGAAGTCATAATTTTTGACCAGGCAACAGCTGACCCAGGTAAACCCAATGTGTATATTGCCAAGCAGGATACAGAAGATCCAAGAGGGTCCTGGTCGGTATCTGTCCTTGACGAAGATGCTCCTCATGTCCAGCAAGGATTGGTTTATGATGTAAATGAAAATGGGATTTATGATTTTTTTTATGCTTATGAAGGGGTAAATGAGGGAGAAGGTGGTTTTTATTGGATGGAATTTAGCGGGAGTGATCCATTGAATTCCGAAAACTGGACCAAGCACGAAATTGACCAGATGGAAGGTGCATGGTGGATTGACTATAATAGCCCAAAAGATTTCAACGGCAATGGCAACAGCGGAGATATTCTTGTTTCAGCAAGAGCCGGTGGAAGAGCTCCTTCCTCCGCAGTTGGAGGGTTGTTTATTTACCTCAGGCCGGATAACCCGACTAACACCTGGGAGAAAATAACGGTTGATACAACATTCCCCACATTACATGTGTCGTCCGGAGACTTGACAGGAAATGGAGATGACAGAGATATAGTTGCAGGTGCGAGCCACGACTCGGACGACTCCGGACTATTCATTTACGACTATAGTGACAATTGGAATAAGATTGTCGTGGAACATGACCATAACTGGTGGGGAACATATGCCTATGACATCAACAATGATGGAAGGGCAGAAATAATTACCGGGGAGCGAACTGACGATACAATTAGAATATATGCATATGATGAGAATGAAGAACGTTATACCCTTCGTGCGATCGACTCGTTTGTTAAGCCAGATGACCAGATCATTTTCGACGACATAAATGAAGACGGGCGAGCTGCAGAGTTTTTTGTAGGTTCTGACCCCGGTGGGATATTTTGGTATCAAGCATTCAGATCCGATGACTAACCAGGGATCATTGCCTGTTTATTTTTGTTGCAAATTCATTTATTATTTATGTTTATAAGTAAATAGCCACTTTGTAAGGACCGGTGTTAATGGAAAAAAGAGTGCCTGTCGGCGAGTTATCAAAAAGGGTGCAGTTGGTGAAAAAAGAACTCCAATGACGTGTATCCGGAAATGGCACGTACTCGTAATCTCAGGGCGGCCGCATTTTTCGATTTGTTTCCAGTGATCTCTAATTGTTTAAAGATTTGAACTATTGAAACATTGAAGTGAATGAAGCCATGTGGGTCGTCGGGCAAGAAATTGCCAAATAAGCTGAATAAGGGGTAGAAACTAATTAAACATGTATGTTTAACCGTCGAAAGTTCCTCTGTACAACTCTATTAGCTGCTGCAGGCAGCAATCTGCCATTCCCGAAGAAGTGGCATGCAACTCACTATTCAAGGCATCAGCAGAAATCCGATGATGCTCCCTTTATTACTGATACCAATATCAATCTGTTCCAATGGCCTTTTAGGCGATTAAAGTATAGTCAAACAGATTTGATGTTAGCCAAATTGAGAAAGCATCGGATAAACCAGGCTTGGGCTGGCAGCTATGAGGCTCTTTTTCATAAGGATCTGGCCGGAGTCAACTTTCGGCTTGCCGAAGAGTGTCGTGAACGAGGTGAGGGAATGCTGATCCCGTTCGGTACGGTCAATGTTGGCTGGCCCGGATGGGAGGAAGAACTCAGACGTTGTCACGAGCAGTATCATATGCCTGGAATCAGAATATATCCCGGTTATCAGGCATTTGATCTGGATCACTCCGATTTCAGAAGTTTTCTTCAGGTGATGACGGAACGCGGCATGATACTTCAGATAGCATGTGACATGGAAGACGCTCGCGTACACCATCCTCTTATAGAGGTGCGAGATATCAGCATGGATCTGCTGCCTGGATTGGTAAAGGCAGTTCCGGAATTGAAAGTTCAACTCTTGTATTGGAATCATAAAGTTGGTCATAATCTGCTGGAAAGATTGATTGCGGACACGTTCGTAGTTTTTGATACCAGCCGAATTGAAAGCAGTGGCGGGGTAGGCCGGTTGATTGATGGGAATCCCTGGTTTGGAAATCCAGTGACGATTCCAGCAAACCGGATTCTGTTCGGCTCGCACGTGCCCTATTTCCCTGTAGAAGCTAATATCCTGAAGCTGTTTGAATCTCCGCTTACCCTTGAACAGATAAGCGCAATAGTGTCTGATAATGCAAACCACCTGCTGGATAGCCGGTTGTAATGAACTTTCAATTGCTGTTTCCCTTAATAATGTGTGCTGTATGTTATTTTCCTGACACTGATTTTCTACATGTATACTAATAACATATAATAAGGAGTATCGGAGTATTTAATGGATCCGCAACATTTTTCACTTGACCCCGCCCTTTATAACGTACCATCACGGGATGAACTCCGTGAATACCGTATTTGGGATGGCCACTATCACGGGTTTCTCACAACGGAAGACCCCATCCAACGACACAGAGAGATGATGTTCTATGTTGAACGGATGGGAATAGAACGGGTAATATCACTGGATGCCGGTGGTACGATAAGCAATCCGTTGCAATCAGCTCCCCATGATGATGCGATATGGAACCTTCTTGAACAGGAACAAGCCACCCTTTCGGGATTGGCTCCGATTGATCCCGGATACCCGAAAGAAAGCTGTGAAAAAATGGAAAAATGGGTCCGGAATGGTCCGTGTATAGGCATCAAATATTACGGAAGCACAGAAGCCGCCATTCCCTGCAGCCATCCCAATAATGACGAAATTATCAGGCTTGCAGGTGAACTGGAAGCAGTAATCTATATTCATACCTGGATAAAGATCGGTGGGAGCCCCAGGTATCCGGGTGGCGGAAACAACCCGGGCGAATCGACTCCAATGGATGTTGCAATACTTGCTGAACGATTCCCTGATATACCGTTAATATGCGGCCATTCAGGGGGTGATTGGGAGTTGGGTATACCGGCAATCAGACCATACGAAAACGTTTATCTGCAATTCGATGGATCCGACCCGCATTCAGGTGCTGTCGATAAGGCCGTGAATGAGCTTGGAGCAGATAGAATTACCTGGGGCGGTCATGGACCGAGCAGATCCTATTCAACCGAGCTCTCCAAAGTGTTGGGTGCATCAATTCCAAAAGCAGATAAAATGAAGGTACTTGGAGGAAATTTCAGAAAATTGGCAGAAAGAATTTTTAAAGCAAAAGGCCTATCTTTGCAACCACATTAAACGGAGTGTTGGTTACAATCCCTTGATCTAGACAGATGCCGGTCTGTTTGCCAAATCCATGTAATGTACCAGTCACTTTGTTATAGAATAATTATCAATAATAGATTACTTCAAACATGCTACAGTTTCCAATATATCTCCATCCATACTGTTGCTGTCTCATTATGTTGCTTATTGTTGCAGCTTGCACAACTACCTCGGAATTATCCACACCAGAGTCTGAAAAGATATCCATTATTGAAACTTCGGAAACAACAGTTGATGATGTGTCCGATTTCGAATCCGAATTAATACCGGACCGTCTGTCTCTTGCATCTTTGGAAGCATTTCAAACCCCACCTGATGGCTGGTCTATCTATGGAAAGGTTTATACGTCTTTTCCCGGGGAGCCGCTGAGATCCATAGAGGGTTCCGGAATTCTGATGTTCGAAGGTCAATCTGGAGAAGAGGGTCTGCTACTGACCAGAAAAGAGCATGGCGATGCCAATATTGAACTTGAATTTATGCTTCAAGCAGATTCTTGTTTTTCACTTTTGCTGCAGGGACGGTATGAGATCAATCTGTGCGGAAGTCCCTACAAAAAGGGTTCTGACAGTAAAAGGACGGGCAAGATCCATTATGGAGATCATACCACTGTTGCACCACTGGTGGATGCTTCTCGCGCTCCGGGTGTCTGGCAGAGGCTTTTTGTTGACTTTAGCGCTCCGCAATTCGATGAATCGGGTAGAAAATCTGGAAATGCGCGTATTGACAGAATACGACTTAATGGAGAAACCATACATCGTTCGATTGAGCTTCCACAGGTTTCTTCTCGTGCGATTTCAACGTCTGAAGTCGCAGAAGCTCCTCTGGCATTACGTGCGGATTCCGTAGCAGCTTTCCGAAATATCGGCATTTACGATGAACAGGTACATATTACTAACCTTCATTACGCCTATCATGAAGAGAATCTGGACGATGACAAATTGCTGGCCGAAGCAACCCCCGTTCGGGAAAGCTCGACCTCCCGAATAACCGCTGTTCATGCAAGCCGCGGTAACAATTTTGCGCTTCGCTATAGCGGTACTTTAGAAGTTCCTGAAACTGGAACCTACAAATTTACATCGATTGCGCGAGGGAAAGTCACGCTGCAAGTGGATGGCCGCACCCTGCTTCAACCCACTCCTCAACCCGATAGCCCCATTTTTATAAACCTTACCGACAGAGTTGACGGAGCGGTAGAGCTTGAAGCCGGACAATACCCGTTTACTTTGCAATACAAAAAGAGGCAGTCTGGAACTTCTTCGCTATCGGTGTTTGTGACAGGGCCAGGTATCAGACAGCAAAAGATAACATCGGCTGAAGGAGCGTGGCGCTCGGCGATTCAGTCGAGTCCGATGCCTGTCGAGCCTGACAGACGGACTGTTGTCATGAGAAGCCATCTCGATCATTTGGAGAAGATGGTGCTTAATGCTGTAAGTGTAGGCGATCCGGAAGGCGTACACTACAGTCTCGATGTGGGAAACGCCGCTTTGCTGCAGTTTTGGCACGATACATTCCTGGATGCCGGTTCTATTTGGACTGGGCGGGGGATGAATCCCGATACGCGAATGGTTGCCGCGGTGGGTATACCGGAAAGTAAAATTACATTATCTGGTCGTCCGGTTGTCGCATTTCTGCAAGATTCAAACGAAGTATGGCCCGACTCCATTGACAGCTCTTACCGTTTTTCGGGATATGCCAACGATGAATCTGGCCGACCCATATTCCGGTACCGTTTTGATAATCTGGAGGTTCATGAGAAACTCCGGCCCGGGCAAGCAGAGCATGCAAACAGCCTCATTCGTGAAATCTCTGTGGAGCGTATAGAGCCTGGGGATAACGCATGGACTGAGGATAACAACGTATGGGCTGGGGAAAACACCTGGATACTGCTGGCAGATGGTTCCAGAATTGAACGTAGAGCAGATGGAATCTTCAGTGTAGACGACAAATATTTTTTAGAGGTACCCCCTGGATTTGACATTCATCACCGGCGTTCGGACGGGCGGGATGAACTCATTCTACAACTTCCGGTCTCCTCACAGACCTCAAGCTTCACCACAACTCTTAACTGGTAGAACATGCGGACAAGTTTCTTTTTAATGAGCACAAAATCGCGTTTTTCCCACTTTATTCTGCTATCACTATTCTTCTCATTCAGTACCAATTCTGTATTTGGACAGCATAATCACGGCACTCATGTTCAGCAAGCAGACATTGAAAATTACTACCAAATTGAAACTATTCCATATCCCGTGGATGCAGCTATGGAAGGCACAGGTCTGGTAACCCTCCCAGACAGTCGAATTGCTGTAGCAACCCGCCGTGGCGAGATCTGGATTTTGCAGAATCCCTATATGTACGATAGAGAACATCCCAGGTTTACACGTTTTGCTCACGGTCTGCATGAACCCATCGGCCTGGAGTTCAAGGACGACGCATTCTATCTTGCACAGCGTGGAGAACTCACCCGGGTACGGGATCGCAGTGGTGACGGGCTTGCAGACTCGTATGAAAGCATCTATTCCTGGCCGCAGACGGGTAATCACCACGCATACAGTTATGGCCCTAAAAAACTGCCGGACGGCAGGATGTGGGTTACATTGGGCCTGGATTCCCCGTTTGGTGGTCAGGACCATAATGCAAGTTATGTACTTTGGCGCGGATGGACAGGCATCATCTCCGATGAAGGCACGTTTGAACCGATAGCTACCGGCTTGAAGCAGGGTTTGGGGTTTGCGTTGAACGCTGAAGATGATATGTTTTTTGTCGATCACGACGGTCGGTGGGTTGGTTCGGGTTACCTCACTCATATCGAAAAAGGAGACTTCCTGGGACATCCGGCCGGTCTCAAGTGGAAAGATCACCCGGATTCACCCGTCAGTATTGAACTCTCTCACCATGATATACCCAGTACGACCAGACCGATGTATGAACTTGCCAATAAGCATGATAGTTGGAAGACTCCGTCCGTATGGCTCCCACACGGCACCGAAATTGGCCAGGGAGCCCAGAATGATATCTTACTCGATAATACAGGTGGAAATTTTGGACCGTTCGAAAATCAGTTATTCATAAATGAACATACCGGCCTCTCGCTTTCCAGAGTGTTTCTCGAAAAGGTTGACGGCACCTATCAGGGGGCCGCATTTCCATTTATAACAGGCTTGCTGAGTGGACCTGTGGGGCAAACCTGGGGAAGTGACGGTTCTATGTTTATAGGTATGACCGATCGTGGATGGACATCGGGAGGTGGTGAGGAGCCGCATGGACTTCAACGGATTGTATGGACCGGTGAAGTTCCATTTGAGGTAAAAGCAATACGGGCGATGCCAGACGGTTTTGAACTTGAATTTACACGTCCTGCAGATCCGGATCTGCTCAATGACCCGTCGCTCTACTCCGTCCTGAGCTTTATTTATATGTACCGCACGGAGTACGCGAGCCCGATCATTAATGATGAGGAGAATCAGATAGTAGGTGTTAAAGCTTCTGATGATGGCAAACGTGTTCGCCTCGTAGTAGACAACCTGCGCAGGCAGTATATTCATGAAATAAGACTGGGATCTCTCGTTGACAGAGAGGGAGTCCCTTTACTGCATGATGTCGCTTATTATACTTTGAATAATATTCCTGAGGGGGATCATCTTGACCTCTCCGAACTGGTTCGTCCGGAACCAGCCCGGGAAGTTGTGGAAGAAGTAGAGGATATCGAGGAAGTAGAAGTACCGCCCGAAGCCGAACCAATGGTTGAAATGATTACGGGACGGGTAACCGAGATGCCGGAATCATGGACAGATGGTCCCGAAGTGACTATCAACCTGCTTGCGATACCAGGTTTACGGTTTGACCTGGCATCCTTTGAAGTGCCAGCTTCCAGCCGGGTCCGTCTTACCCTGGATAATGAAGACGACATGCTTCACAATGTCGTGATTGTCACACCGGATGCGGCTGACGAGGTCGGTGAAGCGGCTATGAGAATCGGTCCTGGAGCTATGCAGCAACAATATATCCCAGACTCCGACAAGGTGCTCTTTTATACCGGACTTCTCGATGAGGGTGATTCAGAAACGATCTATTTCACCGCGCCTCAGGAGCCGGGCGCTTATCAGTTCGTATGTACGGTTCCCGGCCACCACATCGTGATGCGGGGAATCATGCATGTTCGCTGATTCCGGATTGGTAACATTGATTGATATCGGCGATTGGATTTCGGCGATTGGATTTCGACGATTTTGTGAAATATTTTGTTTCCAGATTTTGCGAGATATTCTGTTTCCAGATTTTGTGAGATATTTTGTTTCCACCGGAAAACAAGCTGCATATACGCTAACTTCACAATGGCGTGAACCTCACTCCGGGCTTAACTTGCGAGGTCGGCGAGGTGGCATTAAGAATCGGTCATGAAGAAATCCTCCTATTCTTCGCCCAGGCGATTCACGGAAGTCCCGTCTTCAGGATATCGGTCTATGATTTCCCCATCTATGTTTATTACTTCAAACCGGCTGCCTTCTGCATTCAATGTAAGAAGAATGAAATGCATGTCCGGCGCTGCACGTTTGAGATACCAGGTTTCATCGACATCATGCATGCGGTCTCCACGGCCGCCCCGTCCGAAAGCACCGTCCCCCAAATAAACCACACCTGAGGGATCGACTTCACCATTTCGAATGGGAAACGTTCGTTTATAAGTGTGATCATGATTCTCAAAGACCACATCCAGGTTATACCGTTCAAATAGAGGCGCCCAATGATCTCGAATTACGGACAATCTGGAGCTTTCATAGGAACGAACCGTTGGATACGATGCAATGTGGTAGATGGGAAAGACATGTGGAATTCCGGTTCTTTCAGCAAGTACCTGTTCAAGCCATTCTGACTGCTCACCTTCAACGGGATTGGAGTGACCGCTGTCCAGTAAAACAAAGCTCAGATAATCCGAAAAATCCAGGGTTGCATAGCCCGGCTGACCGGGAAAAGCAAAGATATTGTAATAAATGGGTGCAATTCGCTCACGCCAAAGATCGGTCTGCTCATATTCCTCATGGTTATCGAAGTAGCCCATCCAAACTTCATGATTGCCAATCCCC
>SLQC01000117.1 GCA_007131625.1 Balneolales bacterium
CGGAATATGGCCGAAGCGGCTAAAGATGCCGGCTTGAAGCATGTGATTTGGTCAACATTGGAGGATACTCGCAAATGGGTATCGCTCGACAACCCTCAGATGCCAACCCTTAATGAAAAATGGAAAGTTCCTCATTTTGACGGCAAGGGATCATCAGATCATTACTTTACTGATGCCGGCGTACCGGTCACTTTTTTGTATGCTTCCTTTTATTGGGAGAATATGATCAGTTTTGGAAGAGGCCCAAAGCGAGGCGAAGATGGCAAGCTGGCTATTACGTTTCCCATGGAAGACAAAAAAATGGCAGGTATTGCCGCTGTAGATATCGGGAAAAGTGCCTATGGAATCTTTAAAAATGGTCCCTCACTCGTCGGAAAAACCATTGGCGTTGCGGGGGATCAGCTCACTTGTCAGGAAATGGCCGATTTATTGTCAAAAGCACTGGGTGAGCAGGTAAGCTATAATGAAATCACTCCGGAATAGTTCCGGAGTTTAGGTTTTCCCGGTGCGGAAGATTTAGGAAATATGTTTCAGTTTTATCGTGACTTTGATGACCACTGCAACAAAGTCCGTGATGTCGGATATACAAAAGAATTAAATCCGGAACTTCAGAACTTTGAAGAGTGGCTGGATGGAAATGCGAACAAATTGCCTCTTGAGTAATCCGGGTAACTGCAGCTGGCGGCCACACACAATGGCTGTCAGCCGTTATTTTCACTAACGTTCCATGTTGCAAATCAAATGGGCGGTGAAAAATGAGTTGTCTCCGATCTAATTGGAGAATTTTTAGCAAAATAAATACCTGCCAACTTACTGAATACCAAGTACTTGAAAGAATTGTACGCCCGGGAGGACTCGAACCCCCAGCCTTTAGGACCGGAACCTAACGCTCTGTCCAGTTGAGCTACAGGCGCATCCATCAGAGTGCGACAAATATACGACTTTTTCCTTCAACGTTCACGTTGGATAAATCCGCCACTAATGCCGGTTGTATTCATCTCGATGCTATGGATATCATAGTCAATTGCATCAGCAATCAATTCCATACATTATTTTAAGTGAAATCTTATCTTTCAACGAAACGTTCACATTCCGTATATCATGTGTTCAAAATGCCCGGATTTATATAGGAACACATAGAGCACCCATGGATTTAGCCTGTGACTGTGTGTCAGAAACGGCATCAATGGATGTTTCGCATTCGCGTTTCACTGTGCTTTTATGAATAAATAAATTCAGAAGAACATACGGAGCATTCATTGTGCTAAACAAATTCTTATGTTGTAATTATGCCATGTATGTTACTTTCGTTTTCTTAAATCTGATTTCGCAACAGATCACATGAATCAATACGCTGATATCGCATTCCCGACAGCTGTCCGCCGGTGTTTCACCTACCGGATTCCGGATACCTGCGATGTGCCGGTCCTTCCGGGAATGCGGGTATGGGTACCTTTAAGAAATCAGATGGCAATCGGAATGGTTATACGTACCCATTCAAACAAACCCGATTTTGAAACACGTGAAATCGTCCGGCCGCTCGACAAAAAGCCTGTTCTGTCAAATGAACTTCTCAAATTGACCGATTGGGTCCACCGTTTTTACTACTCCGGCATCGGCGAAGCAATCCAGGTCGCCCTGCCCACAGGTATGAATTTTATCGCCGAGCCACGCATCCGTCCCGCAGATACCACCCGGCATCCTCCAATACGAGGTATGGAGAGGGAGATCTATCTATATCTGCATAACCTCCCTGATAACAACGATATAGCGATGATTGAAATCGCCAAACGATGGGAGAAAAAGGGGGAACGGGCGGCAGAACGCCTTGTCCGAAAAGGATTGGCAGAAATATGGCAAATTCCACGTATCCGACTAAAACCTCAAATGAAGACCATTTGGAAGTGGCGCGACGATATTTCAGTGACTGTCAGACAGAAGGCACAGATTGTAGAGGTGTCAAAAAGTGTTACAGATGGCGAAGTTTTTAAGCATGCACCGGATGGCGAAGTGTTTAAGAAGACGCCGGGTGGAAAGATGCGGCAAAATGTGCCGGATGAAGTGCTTCTTAAAAATGTGCCGGATGCCGAGGTACTGCGAGCGCTGCTGCCATCGGATCCCGTCATCCAGAAAGAGAAACTGCCGAAATGGGTTTGTGGACTGCTGATCCTGTTCCGGCTTCCACTGCCGGCATCCAGCAAGGAGATCCTGGATCACCCCGATATTACGCCGTATATATGGAAACGAATACAAGAGACAGGTCTGCTCGAATCACGGGAGGTTCCGGCCGATCAGGTCCGCAGTCATCTTCCTTATGAACCGGATGCCATCAGTGCCCTGAACGACCACCAACAAGAAGTCTTCGAACCGATACACGATGCGGTCAGATCCGGCAAATTTCACCGTTTTTTACTGTACGGGGTGACCGGAAGCGGCAAGACCGAAGTCTACATACATGCGTTGCGGGAAACATTACAGCTTGGCCGGGGCGGACTTGTGCTGGTGCCGGAAATTGCGCTGACTCCACAGACGGTCCGTCGGTTTTACCGAATTTTCGGAGACAACATTGCAGTTCTTCACAGCCGTCTGAGCGAGCGGGAACGGTACGATGCCTGGACATCGCTACAGAACGGGGAAAAAAAAGTGGCCATCGGTGCCAGGTCGGCCATTTTCGCCCCTATTCAGGATCCCGGCTTGATCATCATTGACGAGGAGCACGACAGTTCCTACAAACAGGAAGATCCCGCACCACGATATCACGCCCGGGAAACTGCCGTCATGCGGGCATACTACAACAATGCTGTAATGATCACCGGATCCGCGACGCCGAGCCTGGTCAGCCTGCGGGCTGCTGCAACCAAAAAGTGCACCATGCTGAAACTGGATAGCCGCCATGCACTTGCCCAAATGCCCGAAGTGAACATTCTGGATCTGAAGCAGTACCGGAACGCCATGCGCGGACCCCTGGCCATCCCTCTGTTCCTGGCTATCGAAGAGGCGCTCAGCAGAAAAGAACAGGTAATTCTGCTCCACAACCGGCGCGGCTTTTCGACGTTCATCCAGTGCGGCGATTGCGGGCTGGTCCTCGAGTGCCCTCATTGTTCGGTTTCTCTGACCTATCACAAGTCTAAAAAGCATTTGCGCTGTCATTATTGCGGCTTCAGCCGGCTGCTGCCGGAGGTCTGTCCCTCATGTGATAGCCGGGCCGTCGGGGATCTCGGCATGGGCACCCAGAAAGTGGAAGCCGGGCTCACCGACTGCTTTCCGAAAGCCCGGATCGCGCGGATGGATCAGGATACCACGTCGTGGAAAGGCGCACATGAAGCTATTTTAAACCGTTTTTCTAACGGTGAAGCTGATATTCTGATGGGGACGCAGATTGTGGCTAAAGGACTGGACTTTCCCAATGTAACGGTCGTGGGTGTCATCAATTCCGATACGGAACTGGCTTTCCCGTCGTACCGGTCGTCGGAGCGGATGTATCAGCTGCTGAGCCAGGTCGCC
>SLQC01000347.1 GCA_007131625.1 Balneolales bacterium
CGGATCCCGGTGATACCATGTATTTGGAAGGCGACAAAGTTGATCGCTTCGAGGTGAACCGTACGAACGACACGCTTATCGGTAAGTACGTTGTGGTGGATGTCGGTGACAGCGAAATCCCGCTCGGCTCACTTTTCGAACGCCGTGAAATCCGCGAAATTAATGCAAAACTGATTGCGGACAACAAAAAGGAGTTGGAGACACGACAGGCTGAGCCTGCGATCTCTCGTCCGATTCTTCTGGGTATTACCCGGGCAGCACTGTCGACTGAAAGCTGGTTGTCGGCTTCCTCATTCCAGGAAACCACGAAGGTCCTTACTCAGGCTGCTATAGAAGCAAAGGCGGACAACCTGATGGGTTTGAAAGAGAATGTGGTTGTCGGACACCGTGTGCCGGCCGGAACAGGTTTGCGGAAGTATCAGGACATCATCGTTGGTTCCAAAGAGGATATGGAGGATGTCGGCGCAGCCAGCCGGGTATTCCAGGAACTCGGAGCCGACAGTCCTTCGGTTCAGGATGTGAAAGAGGACGAAGAGTAAGTTATTGCGACGCGCTCTCCGACCTCTTAATGGACTATAAAAAGCTGTACCGGTATGACCGGCACAGCTTTTTATACACATTGACAAGAGACAAGATGAATAGAAATGGGAAGAGGACTTTCCGGATCTACTTTTTCCGGGTGTCTCCGATGTTTTCAAGCAGTTTTTCAGCTTCGGTGATCAGATCTTCGGCACGCTTTTGTGCCTCTTCAACGACCAGGTCGCCTTCTTTTTTAGCATCGGATACAATTCCTTTTTCATGCTGGAGACGGTCAATTAGTTGACTCAGTTCATCCATATAGTTATTCAGACGATAACTGATGCGGTCCCGGGTGTTCGCACCTTTGTCCGGTGCGTACAATAGTGCGATCATGGAACCAATTACAGAGCCGGAAATCAGCCCGAACATAAAACTTTTGGGAAATTTACTCATGATGTAAAGTGTTATAATGTGCAAAAGGTGACTTGTTCTTTTAATACGTGTAAAATAAGATTTTTCTTATAAAGAGAGTTGCCTATCATTTAATTCAATAAAATTTTGTCTTAATCAGAAATTGATATAAAAGGATTACATTGATACATCCATGGTAATTGCTTCCTGACTCACAAGCAAATGTATATGCCATAGATGCTCCACATGACTTTGCAAATCCAATAAAATAAACACATGTAATATCCGTAATATCAGCTTCTGACACACGAGCCCATGATTATACCATGAATGCTACATGTGACATTATGAATCAAAACATTTAAGCAAATGAAATTTTTTATCGACACAGCAAATATCAATGAAATCAGGGAAGCCCATGCCATGGGTGTACTGGACGGAGTGACCACAAATCCCTCACTATGTTCAAAAGAGGGTATAACCGATTTTGAAGGGTTTATCGCCGAAATTTGCACAATCGTTGAGGGTGATGTATCCGCAGAAGTGGTTTCAACCGATTATGACGGCATCCTGGAAGAGGGCCGGAAACTGGCGAAAATAGCCGACAATGTGGTCGTTAAAGTGCCACTGATCAAGGATGGCATCAAAGCTATCCGCAAGTTTTCGGATGAAGGGATAAAAACCAATTGCACGCTCTGTTTTTCGACGACCCAGGCACTGGTTGCTGCAAAAGCCGGGGCGACTTACATTTCTCCGTTTATAGGGCGATTGGACGATATTTCTACAAGCGGTATGCAGCTGATTTCCGAGGTGGTCGAAATATATCAGAACTACAGTTTCGATACTGAAGTGCTTGTTGCCAGCATCCGACATCCACTACATGTCGTAGAGGCTGCACAACTGGGTGCAGATGTTGCTACCATGCCGTTTGGTGTTATCGAAAAACTGATCAAGCATCCATTGACAGATATCGGTCTTAAGAAGTTTCTGGATGATTGGAATAAACTCCAGGATTCGCTTGCTTAAATAGCTTCATATCTTTGGGACAGCTCACACGTGTTATATTCTTATTGTGATTCTGCTGTTTTCAAAAATGCAGCTTCATTCAAGTTTTTACCGCTTAGGAACGTTCATTCAAGGATTTAGCTAGAATCACTCAAGCAAGCCTGGTTCATGAACGTTTCGTTCATGAAGTAATTAGTGTCTTCCTCTAAGCGGATTCCGGTTCGGTTATTTAAAACAGGAATATTCTGTGCTATCAGTTTTGAACCTGTTTGACAAACCCCTCGTGTCCTCTGCTTTGAAGCTGCTCCAGTACGCGGTTTGCATCACGGGTATTTCGGTACTGGCCGTAATAGACCCGGTAGACCGTCCGGTTATCTACATTTGCCGAAACCACCCGGCTGCGCCGGATTTTACTGGCGTACGCTTCGGCATCGGATCGGTTGTTATACGAGCCAAGCTGAATGGTGAACTCCTCCCGTCTGATACTTCCGGACCCGCGGGTCCGAACCGGAACTTTTGAAGAGACCAGCACCAGACGCACCGAAGCTACACCGGAATCGATCATATCAACACGTCGTGCCGCCTCCTGCGACAAGTCGATGATCCTTCCCCTGGCATATGGACCCCGATCGTTGATGCGAACGGTCACCGATTTACCATTCTCGATATTAATAACGCGAACTATAGTGTCAAACGGAAGGGTTCGATGGGCGGCAGTGAGCTCATTCTGATTATAGGTCTCCCCGTTTGCGGTCTGTTGTCCATGAAAACCGGGACCGTACCAGCTTGCTTCACCCTGATCGATGACGCTGCCTGTTCGTGTCGTGCCACACGAAACGAACAGCAGAACTAATATGATTAAGAGTAACAGTCGTCCCATAAAGTTTTTTTCATTACGAATTATCGGAAAATATTCAGTTCATTTTCTCAGATAACAAGTAAAGGTTGATAAGTAAATGTTGATAAGAAAAGGTTGAAAGATAACAGGTGACAAGTTAAAGATTGTCAGGTTACAGGTGGCAGATAACAGCTAACGGGTGACAGGTAAAGAGTGACGCGTAACAGGCCCAGAGGCCAGGTAATTGAAAAAGATAGCAGATAGCACGAGATGAATACCGGGTGCAACCGCCGGTATCAGATGATGTCTGTTGTCCGAAAGATAAAAAATTTCAGATAACCGGTTTCCGGCATCTCCGGCAGGACGGGGTGGTCCGCAGAGTTAGCCCCTTTATAGAGCAATTGGACTCTTTTGCCGATATCCCGTGAGGCCCGGCATACCGATTCCAGGAACGCCTCCTCGGTGATGTGGTGGGAACAGGATGAGGTGGCCAGAATGCCACCCGTGGAAAGCATCGTCAGGGCTGCCCGGTGAATTTTCCGGTAGCCGCGTAGAGCCGGTCCAACTGATTTTCTGTTGGAGGCAAAATTGGGTGGATCCAGATTGATTACATCAAAGGTCTCTTTTTGCTCTGCCATCTGTGGGAGTTTTCGAATTAAATCCGCTTTTTGTATGGTGATACGATCCCCCAGTCCGTTCCGGTAGAAATTCTCTTTAGCCCGCTTTATA